>JALUKS010000116.1 GCA_027056465.1 Sulfurimonas sp. | reverse complement strand
ACTACACTGTTTTACTACTGATAATGCTTTAGACTCAGACTCATCAACCATTTCTAGTTTTTTACATGAGTCCAAGTCCTTTAGCTTTCCCACTGCCCAGTCCTTTTCTAGTGTTAATTGTCCCACTTTCTTTGCATATTCACCAACTTCTATTTTTAATTTAGCTACTTCATCTTTATACTCTTTTACAGCTTTAGCTGGTTCCATTGCAACTTCTGCATTTTCAAGAAATATCTTCTTCCAATTCTGTAAATTCTTTGGTGTTATCTTATTTGCACTTGCTATTTCAACCAATGTCTTTTCTTCTTTCAAAACTTCTAAAACTAATCTTGTTTTTAATGCTGCTGTATAAACTGTTCTCTTTCTACTCATAATATTACCCTCTCTTTTTCTTGTGTTATTTTAGCTCTTTTAGAATAAAGATTTAGAAAATGTTGTTTGGTTTTTCTGTGGTAGTATAGTGAAGCACCACTAAGTGAACTGCAACACTTTCTTTTTTCGTGAAGTTACTTTTATTTAAAATATCTTTGATATTTATTAGCTGTATTGTTTTGTCAATTGGATTTCTTAGTTTGTCATTGAGTATATTTATTAGTTGTTCAGCAATCATTTTAGGCTCTTCAGGAGGTGATTTATAACTGAAATTATACAATAAAACCCCTATTTATAGGCTTTATCCGAGGAAATTATCACTATGAAATTATATGAAATCATAAGTTCTATTTTTTGTATAGAGTTGTAAGAATGGCTACTTTATACTCTGCTACCTGCTAATTTGGCAATGTTTTTTACTTGAATTTAGGTGCGAAAGTTAAGTAAAGAAGAGGCATGTAACATCGCTTCAACGCCACCAATACCGTGAATCACTTTATAAAATCCATGAAAAAGCATCAAAATCCCAAGTGTCATTCGTAAAATCAATCTAGCTATATCGTTATTTGTTGGCATTTAAACTCCTTTTTTTCTAAATTTACATCTACCCACAGAGATTGTTTTACCATTTTTTATACTCTCCTTTACATAAGCAAGTGTGCCTTTTGGATCAGCATCTCCTATCTCTTCTTCTATTATTTTTAACAAATCCTGTTCAGATGTTGCTGTCCATATTTTTTCATAATTGTATTGTGTTTGTATAATCATAATAGTATGGTATCAAAAATTATATTAGAATCAAATTTCACTCACCCTCTTCACTGCTAATTTGTAACTTTTTTCTAGGTTTAACTCCCAGCTTCACTATATTTTCTGCACGTTTTATAACATTACCACGACCAGTGCTGAGTCTATTCATGGAGGTATCATAACTCTCTTGTGCTTTTTGCAGGTGTGAACCTACCTTTTTCATCTCCTCTACAAATCCTACTAGTTTATCATACATAGCTTCTGCTTCATTGGCAATTTTGAGTGCATGTTCTTCTTGTCTCTGTGTTCGCCAAATATGCTCAATAGTTCGGAGTGTTACAAGTAGTGTTGAGGGAGACACGACTAAAATATTTTTTTCATAAGCATCCTTAAAAAACTCTCCATCTTGTTCTAATGCAAGTAAAAAAGCTCCCTCTATCGGCATAAATAAAAGCACAAAGTCAAGAGTATTCACTCCCTCTAATTTCTCATACTTCTTCTCACTTAAACCTTTTATATGAGACTTTATACTGCTTATATGCTCTTTGAGAGCTTTCTTTTTAAGAGTTTCATCCTCTGCATTTATAAAACGCTCATAGGCCACAAGTGAAACTTTTGAGTCCACAATGATGTCGCGTTCTTCTGGCATATGAATGATAACATCAGGGATATAGGTTTTTCCTTCCACTGACTTGAGGCTTGCTTGAAGTTCATACTCTACACCTTTACGAAGACCTGACTGCTCTAAGATGTTTTCTAGTACTATCTCACCCCAATTTCCTTGTGTTTTATTTTCACCTTTGAGTGCTTTTGTGAGGTTTATTGCATCTTGTGAGAGTTGAGAGTTCATCTCTTTTAAACGCGAGAGTTCATCTTTGAGTAGATATGTCTCTTTAAGATGTGAAGCTGAGCGCTCTTTTGCCTCTTTTGAAAAGGAGGTAATCTGCTCTCTAAAAGGCTTCAGCATAAGAAAAAGTTGTTCCTGACTTATGTGGCTAAACTGCTCTGCTTTATCTTCAAAGATTTTGTTTGCAAGAAGTTTAAACTCACGACTTAAGTCCTCTTTTGCATCTTGGAGTACTTGAAGTTTTTGAGCAGCTGCACTACTCTGTTCTTCATATTTTGTATGTAATACTGCATACTGCAGTTCTAGGTTTTGACACCTTTCTTGAAGCTCTGCTTCGGCATCTTTATTGATAGAGATCTCTTTTTCTCTCTTGTTTAAAATTGCACCTTGTATATTTAGCTTTGTTTTAAGCTGTAAATATAATACTAACAAGAGCAAAAAGCTCACAAATAAAATCACACATACTATAAGAAAAATATTCACAAAGAACTCCTTTATATTGTAAAAATAGTAGCACTATAAACTTAATTATTTTTAAATAATGGATATTTTAATTAAATTATAGTTAAGTTTGGGTATAATTCGCCAAATATTTAAGGGGAAGATACCTGCATACGTTAAGAACTACAGTGCAACTTGTATTATCTCCTTATATTAAAGGATAATGATGCAAGAAAATGCACAAACAGAAACAATAGAAACACCAACAGAAGAGAAAACTCTCACATTCGCTGACCTAGGTCTTAAATCAGAAATACTTAAAAGTGTTAAATATGCAGGGTTTACTACACCTTCACCTATTCAAGAAAAAGCGATTCCTATAGTTATCGCAGGAAAAGATATGGTTGGTCAAGCACAGACTGGTACAGGTAAAACTGCAGCATTTGCTCTTCCAGCACTTCACAATATGAAGATGGATGGTTCAGTAGAGATGCTAGTAATCACTCCAACTCGTGAGCTAGCTACACAAGTAAGTGATGAGATTTTTAAGTATGGTCGTAACATTGGGGCTAAAACTGTAACAGTTTATGGTGGTAGCTCATACAAACGCCAACTTGACCTTATCGCTCGTGGTGCTTCAGTAGTAGTAGCTACTCCAGGACGTATGCTTGACATTCTTAAACGCGGTATGATTCCAGACTTCGCACCAGAGATGGTTGTTCTTGATGAAGCTGATGAGATGCTAGATATGGGATTTTTAGATGATATTAATGAGATTTTTACTTATCTACCATCAAATCGCCAAACACTTCTCTTCTCTGCAACTATGCCAGCACCTATTAAGACACTTGCTAGCCGTATTTTACAAAAACCAGAGTTTGTCTCTATCACTAAAGGTGAAACTACAAACACTGACATTGAGCAACTCTACTATGTTATTGATGAGCATGAGCGTGATGATGCTATCATCCGTCTTATGGATTCTGAAACTACAAACAAATGTGTAGTATTTTGTCGTACAAAATCAGAAGTAGATAGACTAAGTAATGTTCTCTCAAACGCAGGTTACCTTGCAAATGGTCTTCATGGAGATATGGAGCAACGTCAACGTGAAAATGTTATCAAAGGCTTCAAGCAAAACTCTGTAAAAGTACTTGTAGCGACGGATGTTGCTGCTCGTGGTATCCATGTAAATGACATCTCGCATGTATTTAACTACCATATTCCTTTTGACCCTGAGTCTTATGTTCACCGTATCGGTAGAACTGGTCGTGCTGGTACTAAAGGTAAAGCTATCACTCTTCTTACTCCTTTAGAGTTCAAAGAGCTTCAACGTATTAAGCAAAAAGTTGGTACTTCAATGAGTCATGCTTATGTTCCAAGTAAAAATGACTTAAGAGAGTCAACTATTGATGCACTCGTTAAAAAAGTAGAGAACCATAAAGTATATGATGAGGCACATAAAGTACTTGACATGCTCAAACAAGACATTGATGAAGAGCAAATCATGTATAAACTTGTTTCTATGTTACTCGACCAACAAGATATAAAAGGTCCAGCAAATATCGGTATTCCTGCTGATCGTATGGATGCTATCTTAGAGCGTGCTGCAAAACGTGGCGGAGGCGGCGGTGGTCGTGGACGTCGTGGTGGTGGCGGTGGATACCGTGGAAACAGAAACCGTAATGGTGGTGGAGGAAATGGTGGCGGTGGCTACCGTGGAAACCGTGAAGGTGGCGATAGAAACCGTTCAGGTGGTGGCGGTGATCGTAACCGTTCTGGCGGAAGAAGTTCTGGTGGTTACAGAGGTAACCGCGACTAATCTCCACACAACAGCTTATTCTTGGGAAGCAATCCCAAGAATATCCCCTTATCTCTTCACTATAATTCTCCTTATCGCTTAACTGGATAAAGCAGTCCCCTCCTAAGGGATAGCTCGAGGTTCGAGTCCTCGTGGGGAGACCATTCATCTCTTCTTTAAGTAAACTCTGTTATAATTTACAAAAAAGGTAGAATTTATGCAAAATATGATTATTTATGAAGACTTTAGTCTCTATGTAGAGAAAGAAGATAGCGAAATACCTTGGCTGAAGATCTTTACAAAAGAGCCCTACAAAGAACTCAGTGATGTGCCAATTGAGCTAAGAAAGAAGTTATGGAAAACTTACGATATTATAGAGTACGAGATGATTCAATATTACAAGCCAACGAAAATCAATATGGCATCTTTTGCAAATATATTGCCCCGTGTGCATATTCATGTTATGGCTAGGTTTCTTGAAGATAGTTATTTTCCACAACCGATGTGGGGAGAGAAACAGAGAGAATCTAAACTTATATTACCAGATGAAGAAGCTTTCCATAAGTCTGTTTTTCATGCACTTACAGAAAAACACAACTAATGTAAAAAGTTTTATTAAGAGAGTTTAGGTGCAAAAGGTATTAGTGCTGAACCCCAAGTAAGTCCTCCACCAAAAGCATCAAGAAGCATAAGCTCTCCAGATTTGAGCTCTCCTGCTTCATAAATATCATTTATTGCCATAGGGATAGATGCACCTGAAGTATTACCATACTTTTCTACAGTAATAACAACCTGCTCTTTTTTCATTTTTAGAGCATCTCCAACAGCTTTAATAATACGTAGATTAGCTTGATGTGGAATAAAGTGTACTATATCTTCACCAGTTAAATTATTATCAGCTAAAATCTCTTTAACATCTTTTGTGAGGGTACGAACAGCTACTTTGAAAGTTTCATTTCCTTTCATCTGCATAAAACAGCTTCCAGCTTCTCCTTCCAAAGAGTCATGTGCTGAACCTGAACCACCGTTAGGTGTCATTAAAAGATCAGCATACTCACCATCAGCACCAGTATGTATATCAATAATTGCTTCACTTTTATCCTCTGTTGCAGAGATGACAGCAGAGCCTGCCCCATCTCCAAAGAGGATACAAGTACCACGATCAGTGTAGTCTGTTATAGCTGAAAGTTTTTCTGCACCTATAATAAGTACATTTTTTTTCATTCCAGACTCAATAAAAGCTTTTGCAACAGAAAGGGCATATATAAATCCCGTACAAGCTGCACTAAGATCAAAAGCTGTTGCATTATTCAAACCAAGCTTTGCAGATATAGTAGTAGCAGTTGAAGGCATACAAAAATAATCAGGAGAGATAGTAGCACATATAATCATATCAATATCACCAAGAGCAACACCACTACGGTCAAGTGCTTTTTGTGCTGCTTTAAATCCTAAATCTGAAGTAAACTCATTTTTAGCAGCAATGCGACGCTCTTTAATACCTGTTCTTTTTGTAATCCACTCATCAGAAGTATCTACCATAGTAGATAACTCCTCATTTGTTAATATCTTCTCTGGAGTATAAGCGCCGATTGAACGAAATGCTGCGTATGCCATTTAAGCTTCCTTCTCTTTAAGTTCTTTAATTCTTGAAACGATGTGTTCATTCACACCAGTATCTACATAGGCTATCGCTTGATAGATAGCATTTTCTATTGCTCGTGCATTACTTTTACCGTGACTTACAATAGCACACCCTTTTATACCTATAAGTGGAGCACCACCTACTTCAGCATAATCTATCTCTTTTTTAAGAAGTCTAAATACTTTTCGCATTAAAAGAGCACCAGTAATAGCTATAGGAGATTTACGAATATAATCTTTTATAAGCTGTGAGATTGTTGAAGCAACACCCTCACTTGTTTTAAGCATGATATTTCCAATAAAGCCATCACAAGTGATAACATCGCAAGAGCCATTGAAAATATCACCACCCTCGACATTACCTACAAAACCTCTATATCCATCAAGAAGTTTAAAAGCAGCTTTTGTAACTTCATTTCCTTTGGACTTCTCTTCACCATTTGCTAAAAGACCTATAGTAGGCTCTTCTATGCCCAATACATCTTCAGCATAGCATCCACCCATAACGGCGAATTCGGCTAAATGTTCTGGTTTTGAATCTACATTTGCCCCTACATCAAGAACGACAGAACGTCTTCCTACTTTCGTCGGCATAAGTGTTACAAGTGCGGGACGCGAAACACCTTTAAGACGCCCAAGTCTCAAGGTCGCAAGAGTCATAGTTGCTCCACTATGTCCAGCTGAAACTACACCATCAGCTTCACCACTCTTTACTAAATCTACTGCTTTATAGATACTACTCTCTTTACGCTTAACTGCATCAGTTGCTGCATCACTCATAGAGATTACATCATCACACGCAACTATAGAAATCTTATCTCTATAACGTTTTGGTAACAGAGGTAAAATTTCTGATTTTTTTCCTATAAGAATAGGTGTGAACTGTTTCTTTCTAAGTGCTTCTATACAACCTTTTACAATTGGCTCAGGACCGAAGTCCCCGCCCATCGCATCAATAGCAATCTTAACCATTGACTATTTGTACTCACCAGTAGTTGGGTTAAGGTGATGTGGTAACTTATAAGTTCCATCTTCGCATTTAACTGGTTTTGCTAGAGTGATTTTGTAGTGAGTTCTTCTTTTCGCTGAACGTGAATGAGATACTCTTCTCTTAGGTACTGCCATAGTAATATTTCCTTTCTGTTTTAATTTTTAGTGTTTACACTTATCGCAACTGTGATAGTCGCTTTTGATGAGTTCAATTTCAGAGTGTAATAACTCTTCAATCTCCACTTCACCACTAAAAGACTCAACAACATCTAAATCGATACTGCCGTCATCTTCAAAAATACCATCACTAATGAAAAATTCTATATCTTCATCGATGGGCATCTTAAATTCTTCTGCACAAACATCGCAATCTTTTTGAATAAATCCACTAAGTTTTGCTTTGAGCAGAATTAATTTGCCCTTATGATACTCTAAATAACCTTTAAAAGTTATTTCATCAGACTTTACTTCAAAGTCCAATGGCGTTTTTGTAACACGTCTTAGTACAACTTTCACAAGTAATACTTAAGAAATTTCTCTTTCTGAAAAGAAAAATGCGATTTCTACCGCTGCATTTTCAACTGAGTCACTTCCGTGAACTGCATTTGCATCGATATTTTCAGCGAAGTCTGCACGGATTGTACCTTCTTCAGCTTCTTTAGGATTAGTAGCACCCATTAAGTCACGGTTAATTTGCATAGCATTTTCACCCTCTAAAACAGTTACAACAACTGGTCCAGAAATCATAAAATCAACTAAGTCATTGAAAAAAGGACGCTCTGCATGAACTGCGTAAAATGCTTCAGCATCCCCACGAGAAAGTTGCATCTTTTTTGTTGCTGCAATTTTAAGAGAATTACTCTCAAATCTGTCTAAAATCTTGCCTATAACACCTTTAGCTACTGCATCTGGTTTAATTATTGATAGTGTTCTTTCCATCAAATCTCCTCTGAAAATATAAAATTAGAGTGGAATTATATCTAAAAAAAGATGTGTTTTAGTTTAAAAAGTGAATTTTGTATTTTTTTTATGGGGTTGAAAGGTTTAAAAAAGGTTGAAGTGCCGTAAAGACACTTCAAAAAAATAGAACTTAGTCTACAACACTCTCTTTATTTGAGCGTTGCTCATCAGTAATATCTTCTCTATGCTCTGGGCTATCACCGATAGCATCCCAAGTAATACATCCTTCAGTAGGACATGCAGTTGCACAAGCTGGTTCATCATGATGACCAACACACTCTACACATTTGTCACCATAAACATGATAAATTTCTTCACCCGTCGGGTTATCATCTTCATCTACGATTGCTTCTACTGGACACTCATCTATACATGCACCACAGTTGATACATGTGTCATTAATAATTACAGCCATTTAATTCTCCTAATTTGTTATGGGGTAACTATACAATGAAGAATTTTAAATGTAGCTAAAACTACTATCATTTAAGAAAAATTTTCATAAATGTAACATATAAAAGCTAGTAAAAAAAGTAAATTATGAATTATAAGAGGAAGTCAAGAGAAAAGTGGTGAAAAATTCACCACTTTGTAAAAAAGAAATTTAGAAGATTAAAGTGCTAAAAAGTTTTTAATCTCTTCTACACGATCTAGTTTTTCCCATGTAAAACCATCTTCTTCACGACCGAAGTGACCGTAAGCAGCAGTTTGTCTATAAATAGGCTTTAATAAGTCAAGTGACTTAATTATTCCAGCAGGTGAGAGATCAAATAGCTCTTCAATACAAGCTTCTATTTTTTCTTCTGCTACTTTACCAGTTCCATGAGTATCTACCATGATAGATACAGGCTGAACAACACCAATAGCATAAGCCACTTGGATAGTTGCCTTGTCACATGCACCAGAAGCTACAAGATTTTTGGCAACATGACGAGCTGCATAAGCTGCTGAACGGTCAACCTTAGTTGGATCCTTTCCACTAAATGCACCACCACCATGAGGACAGCTTCCACCGTAAGTATCTACGATAATCTTACGACCAGTTAGACCAGCATCACCTTGCGGTCCACCGATTACAAATTTTCCTGTCGGATTGATATGAAAAATTGTTTCATCAGTCATCATATCTGCTGGTATAACATGTTTGATTACCTCTTCAATCATATCCTTATGGATTTGTTCTTGAGAGATTCCATCATGATGTTGTGTTGAGATAACTACAGTATCTATTGAAACTGGCTTATCATCTACATAACGAACACTGATTTGTGCTTTTCCATCAGGACGTAGGTAAGGAACGATTCCCTCTTTACGTACAAACGCTAGTCTTTGTGTAAGGCGATGCGCTAAGTGGATAGGAAGAGGCATAAGTACATCTGTCTCACGACAAGCATATCCAAACATCAAACCTTGATCACCAGCACCAATCTCGCCATCAGCTTGATCAACACCTTGATTAATATCAGGTGATTGCTCACCAATTCCATTGAGAACTGCGGCTGCTCTATGATCAAAACCATAAGTAGCATCCGTATATCCAATCTCTTGAATAACTCTTCTTGCAATCTCTTGCATTGGGGCATAAGCCGTTGTTTTCAGTTCGCCTGCAATTACACAAAAACCATTTGATACCAAAGTTTCACACGCAACACGTGCCTTTGAATCATGTTCAATAATATAATCCAGAATTGCATCACTGATCTGATCTGCCATCTTATCAGGGTGCCCCTCTGTTACAGACTCTGAGGTAAATATATACTCTTTAGTCATCGATTTTTTCCTTATTGAGATATAGACTCTAGTTCTATAAATCAAACGAAGTATAGCCAACTCCCATTAATACTAAGTTAAAATTATTTCTTAGAATTTAAACGTCCAAAATTAAAACCTGAAGTGTAATTTTTGAGAAATCAGAAAAATAAAATTGTAAATTTAGATTTGAAGAGGTTAAATGCTAAAATTCTACTTCCAAAATCTAACCACAGAAAAGGTAGTAAAATTGAAATATAAGCATTTAACCCAAG
>JALUKS010000115.1 GCA_027056465.1 Sulfurimonas sp. | reverse complement strand
GTGACACCTGCACCTTTTGATGCTTATATGAACGGCTATAAAGAGGCTTTAAATGCAAAACAGAAAGAGGGCATGAAAACTTTCATCGAAATTGGTTGTGCATCATGTCATAATGGTGTTGCTCTTGGTGGTGAAATGGGTGCATTTAATGTTACGGCTACTTACAAGTATATGAGTACAGGTGACTTTAAAGGTGATAAAAATGGTATGGTAAAAGTGCCTACACTTAGAAATATTACTGAGACTGCACCCTATTTTCATAATGGTATGATTTGGAATTTAAAAGATGCTATCAAAGAGATGGGACGTATTCAGCTTGGAGCAAAAATCTCTGATAAACAAGCAGACTCTATCGAAGCATTTTTAGGTGCATTAACAGGGAAAAAACCTCACATGATGATGCCTATGCTTCCAGCTTCAACACCTACGACACCAAAACCTAATTTGAACTAAACGCGAGTTACGCTAAAATACCACATATTTAGAATATGTGGGGGCTTTTTATGGCTGATTTTACACAACTCCTTCGTGCAAAAAACTTTGATGAACTTGTAGGGCAGGAGCATTTAAGCGCTGAGGGTGCGCCACTTCGCACACTCTGTGAGAAGTTTGCTCTTGGGCATAGCTTTTTTTATGGTCCAGCAGGTACGGGCAAGACCTCCATCGCTCGAATTATCGCCAAAGTTATGGAGTTACCTTTTTATGAGTTCAATGCTACAAGTCTCAAGATAGACCAACTCCGTAAAATCTTTGAGCAGTATAAAAATGCTCTGCAAAAACCTCTTATTTTCATAGATGAAGTCCACCGTTTAGCAAAAAATCAGCAAGAGGTTCTGCTTCCTGTGATGGAAAATAACTCTGTGCTAGTTATCGGTGCTTCGACTGAAAACCCTTTTTTCTCTCTCACTTCGGCTATCCGTTCGCGTTCTATGCTTTTTGAGCTAAAGGCTATCTCAAATGCAAGTTTAGCAAAGCTCTTAAGTCGTGCCATAGAGTATGGCTCTTTGGAGATGGATGAAGAGGCAAAAGAGTATCTTGTAGCGAGTAGTGGAGGGGATGCGCGAGCGATGCTCAAACTCCTAGAGTTCGCTTCAAATCTTGAAACGACTATAACGATAGAGATGCTGAAATCTCTTCGACCAAATGCCTTGCAGGCTGGGAGTAGTGAAGCTGGGGTGCATTATGACCTTATCTCTGCACTTATCAAGTCGATACGGGGGAGTGATGAAAACGCGAGTATCTACTATCTTGCTCGACTTATAGAGGGTGGGGAGTCGGCTGATTTTATAGCACGGCGTTTGGTTATTTTGGCGAGTGAAGATGTGGGCAATGCAAACCCTCAAGCACTTACACTCACAACATCATGCCTCACTTCTGTAAGTAAGATAGGTTACCCTGAAGCGAGGATTATCTTAGCCCAAGCAGTTATCTATCTCTGTGCCTCTCCCAAATCTAACTCTGCATACTTAGCTATAAACGCTGCGTTAGAGTCAGTAAGAGATGGTAATCTTATGGAAATCCCTCCAAATATCAGACAATCAAATGAGGGCTATCTCTATCCACATGATTTTGGTGGCTATGTAAAGCAGGAGTATTTAAGTAAAAATATTCAATTTGTGAGACTCAAAAGTATAGGATATGAGAAGAAGATGAAAGATTGGCTAGAGACTCTTAGCGAATAAATTGATTTTTTAATTTTATTTTAGATATAATTTATGCATATTAATTAAAGGCTTACAATGCAAATAACAACATCTGCAAACTCTATCACAATTGTTGGTAATATTAAAAGTGTTAATGACTACCAAGAGATAAAAACTTCATTAAATAATATGGTAGGTAGTCATAAAGAGATCAATATGCTAATAAAAGATTCCCTTTCAATTACCTCTTCTGTTATTGGGTATCTTAATAAGTTAGTTTTAAAAGATGGTATTAAAATCAATATGAGTATAGGTGATGCTATGCTTATGGAACTTCTTGAGGATTTGAACTTAGACTCTGTATTTAATGCTAAAAAAGTCTAAATAATGACAATCAAATACAAACTCAATATAATTCTAATACTTGTAGTCTCTTTTTCTCTTGTAATCTTAGGTTTGACAATTAAAAAGGCATATAGTGAAAGAGAGACTATTGTACAAGCAAAAGAGCTAAATGTTCTTTCTCAGAAGTTGAGTCTTCTTATTCATGAGACACAAAAAGAGCGGGGTGCATCTGCTGGTTACTTAGGCTCTAAAGGTAAAAAATTCCTACAGATATTACCAAATCAGCGAGAGTTGACTAACAAGAGAAATAGTGATTTGAATCTATATTTAAAAACATTAGATTTAAATACATTTTCAAGTGAACTCAAATCTGAGATAAGAGCATTTAGTGCAGATATGAGTCAAATCTCACAGCAGCGTTCTAAAATAGATGCTTTAGCTATTACTATTAAAGATGAAGTCTCTTACTATACAGGTATGAATGCAAAGATACTCAATATTGTTGCACTTACTGCAAAATTGGCAAATACTCCAAAACTTGTTAAAGCACTCGATTGCTATACAAACTTTTTAAAATCTAAAGAGAGAGCAGGGATAGAGAGAGCTGTTCTAAGTGGAACATTTGCACAAGATAAGTTTGGTAAGGGTATGTTTGCTAAATGGATGAAGCTGGTTGCAAAACAAGATGCTTATTTAAATGCATCAATGTCTATGGCAACAGATAGTCTGAAATCTTTCTATAGAAGAGCTATGGATGCTCCATCTGTTGTAGAGGTTAATAGAATGAGAGCTGTAGCCCAACAAAAGGCGATAAGTGGTGGTTTTGATATTGATAGCGAAAAGTGGTTCAAAACTATAACTAAAAAAATCAATCTTCTCAAAAAAGTTGATGATGAAATCTCCAGACAAAATACTCTTTTGTTAGAAGAGATAGAGTATGATTCAAAACTACATGCAGCTATCATGATTGGTAGTTATCTTATCTTTACAATTTTAATTTTTATAATTATTTTAACGATAAGTAGAGCTATCAACAGAAGTGTCAATGACTCTTTGAGTAAAATCAATTGTGTATCAAGTACACTTGATTTAACATGTGAAATCGGTGTTGTAGGTAATGATGAAATAGCACAAATATCTCATGCTCTTAGAGGTATGATAGAGGCATTTAAAGAGACTATTATTCATGCGAAGTCTGTCTCTTCAGGTACATCAGATGAGAGTTTAAATCTTAACAATGTTGTAGTAAAGCTCACAGAAAACTCTGAAAGTACGGAAGAAAAAATAAGTGAAATTAATATTTTAGTAGAAGATATTGGCTCAAAACTCGATGATATGGAGGAATCTACTGTTACTGTAACAGAAGATTTAGAGAATACATTTAACATAATAGATGGTTTTATTACAAAGCTTAGTTCTGTTGTTGAGGTCATTGAAGAGGGGAGTGAGCATCAAGAGGAGCTAAGTCAAAAAGTTGAAGCTCTAACAGATCAGGCTAAAAACATCAAAGATGTTTTAGGTATTATCTCAGATATTGCAGACCAGACAAATCTTCTTGCACTTAATGCTGCTATAGAGGCTGCACGTGCAGGTGAGCATGGTCGTGGTTTTGCTGTTGTTGCGGATGAGGTGAGAAAGCTAGCTGAACGCACACAAAAGAGTCTAAGCGAAATCAGTTCAAATGTAAATCTAATCACGCAAAATGTAGCTGAAATAGCAGATGAAACGTCATTAACATCAAAAAATATGAACAATATCGCAGAATCGACTCAAGAGATAATCACTGCATCCCAAGAGACAAAAGAGAACCTTACTTCAACTGAAAAGCAAGCAAGTGAAGTGATGTATAAGAGTACATATATAGCTACAAAAACAAAAAATCTTATCTCAACTATGGATGAGATTATTACACTTTCTAATAAAAATAGTGGATTAAGAGAAAATGTTGCAAGTAGTGCAGAAGCTCTCTCTCAAGACTCTAATATGCTTGAAACTGAACTCAGTAAATTTAAAATCTAATCATGGCTACTAAACTCGAAGAGCTTGAGGCTAAAAACTCATATAACTCTTATCAAGAAGATTTAGCTTTTGCAAAAGAGCTAAATATCTTACGAAATGACTTTTATTATCAGATGATTGATGCTAAATCTATCTCATTGGTGGATTTCTTATATCAACCTCTTGATGTTATTAGTGGGGACGCTTATTCAGCAAGACGAATTGATGAAAATAGAACATTTTATCTTATAGTTGATGGTATGGGTAAAGGGCTCTCTGCTTCTTTAACTGCAATGATTCTTACCACTTTTATAAATCATCTCATAGATCAAATGAAAGAGTATGATAGTTTCTCTTTAAATATGCTCCTTAGTGAGTCTATAAATTATATTAAGCCTATTCTACTTGATGAAGAGGCTGTTGCCATAGACTATATACTTTTTGATGAGGCATATTCTACACTCTCTTATGCAAAGTTTGCGATGCCTGCGATGTTGATGCAAGATAGAGCAGGAGATGTTGTGAAGTTAAAATCAAATAATCCTCCTTTGAGTAAATGGCAAAACGGCTATAAAATAGATGAGTATGATATACAAAATATGGATAAGTTTTTATTTTATAGCGATGGGATAGTAGAAAAC
Organism: Sulfurimonas sp.; assembly: GCA_027056465.1. Lineage (GTDB taxonomy): Bacteria > Campylobacterota > Campylobacteria > Campylobacterales > Sulfurimonadaceae > Sulfurimonas. The sequence continues at coordinate 5,293 of JALUKS010000115.1, read as the reverse complement.
AGCACCAAATTAGGTAATGATGTTTATGGAAGTTTTATAGAAGAGGACTTTGTTTCAAGTTTCACACGTGAAGAGTTTAAAGAGAAGTTTTTAGATAAAATCAATGAAGCAGAAGATGATATAACTCTTATCTTTATAAATCGCTTACCATTAGAGGATGCTCCTTCTTATGAGAAAAGTTTTTCAACCTCACTCGATGAAGTTGAAAAAGCATCGGAGTGGTACAAAGCTATAATATCAAGCATAACAGATGAAGCACAAATAGCGAATAAAACCGATCTAGTATTTACAGAACTTTTTATGAATGCTTATGAACACGGTAATCTTCAAATTGATGTTACAGAAAAACATCATCTTATTGAAGAAGATATATATTATGAAACACTGCTAGAAAGAGAGAAAGATTGTAGTAGAAAGATAGTTGTAAAGGTAAGTACCATAGAGTATGACTCTGCAAAGTATATTGTCACACAGATAAATGATGAGGGAGCAGGGTTCGATACACAGAGGTTAAGCGAGATATTTAGAAACTCTCAAAGATTTAATGGAAGGGGTGTTTTTATATCTCGTAAGAACTCTTTAGGCATTTACTACAATACAAAAGGTAACGCCGTTCTTTATCTTAATAAAATTGATAGAAAAGATTGACTTCTAAAGTAAATAATAGATACAATAATAAAAAATATTGGAGAGTATAAAATGTCAGAAAAACAAGAAGCATTAGATTACCATATCGCACAGAGTGAGTTTGATACAAACGGAAAAACAGGAACACTTTTAACAAAGCCTTGTACAACAAGTGAAGAGTTATCACTTGCTTATAGCCCTGGTGTTGCGTTTCCTTGTCTTGAGATAGAGAAAGATGCTGATTTAGCTTATGAGTACACAAACAAGGGAAATCTTGTTGCAGTTGTTACTGATGGTACTGCTGTTTTAGGTCTTGGTGACATCGGTCATTTAGCTGGTAAGCCAGTTATGGAAGGAAAAGGTGTTCTTTTTAAATCATTTGCAAATGTTGATGCTGTTGATATTGAGCTTAACACAAAAGATACTGAAGAGATTATTAAGATTGTAGCTGCAATGGCTGATAGTTTTGGTGGAATTAACCTTGAGGATATTTCAGCTCCTAGATGTTTTGAGATAGAGGATCGTTTAAAAGAGATTTGTGATGTTCCAGTATTTCACGATGACCAACACGGTACGGCTGTTATCACAACTGCAGGGCTTATCAATGTTCTTGAGATGAGTGGTAAAAATGCAGAAGATTTAAAAGTAGTTGTTATTGGTGCAGGTGCATCAGGAATTGCTTGTGCATCTATGTATAAGAGACTCGGTGTAAAAAATATCACTATGCTTGACTCTAAAGGTGTTATTCATAGTGGTAGAGATAATCTGAACAAACAGAAACAGATGTTCGCATTTGACACAGATGATAGAACACTTGAAGACGCGATGAAAGGTGCTGATATGGTTCTTGGTCTTTCTGGTGCTGACCTAATCGATCCAGAGTGGGTAAAAACTATGAGTGAAAAATCTCCTATCATCTTTGCTTGTGCAAATCCAAATCCTGAGATTAAACCACCACTTGCAAAAGAGGCACGCCCAGACCTTATCATCGGAACAGGTAGAAGTGATTTCCCTAATCAAGTAAATAACGTTCTAGGTTTCCCTCAGATTTTCCGTGGTGCACTTGATGTAAGAGCAACAAAAATCACAGAAAATATGAAAATGGCAGCTTCTCGTGCGCTTGCAGCACTTGCAAAAGAGGATGTACCAGAGCATGTAAACAGAGCTCAAGGTCGTGAAAATATGGCATTTGGTACTGAGTACATCATCCCATCACCATTTGATAGACGTGTACTTGTTTATGTTGCTTCTGCTGTTGCACAGGCTGCTGTTGAAGATGGCGTTGCTCGTGTGAAAGATTTTGACCTAGATGCTTACAAAGCAAAACTAGAGCGTTTAGCTGCACACTTAGATGGTAAAATCTAAGTAGCGTTTGCTAACGTATAAAACTTCTTTAGCCCTCTTCGGGCTGGAGTATCTAGCTCATAAGATATGAGTTTAAGATACTCTAAAATCTCTCTTTTTTCTATCTTCGTTCTTTGTGATGCCTCTTCTAAGATGTAGTGAGGTATGCGAACTTCTCTTTTTAAAAATGCATGTTCTATTTTTTTATAGAGTTTTTTCTCTTTGTGGTAGCAGAGTAGGGCAAAAACAAAAGGGAGATTATACTTCTCATTCCAAAGTTTCGCAAGGTCTATATACTCCTTACTTTGAACTGCATAACGGAGCGCTTTATCGCCTATAATCACCTCACCATCTACACCTAAAACAGAAGCAAGAACATTTGAAGATGCTGACTCTCTATCTTTTTTGCTTGTTCTGCTTGGAATGACTAAAACACTCTTGACACTTTTTTTAGCGATGATACCTAGCCCCACATGGGTGGATTTTCTCGCACTTATGCTTGAGATAAACGCGGCGTCTACTCTTCTAGCATGAAAGGCGGCGTTTATCTTCGCAGGAACACCGCGTTTGTACTCCATACTCATCTTTGCACTTGAGCCTTTTGTAAAGCGTTTCATAAAGATATGAAAGGGGAGAAGGTTGAGATACTCTATTTTTCCAAAAATCATACTGTAATTATACACTACAGAACTTAAGGTTATTTGTGTCATAATTATCACTTAAGATTAAAAATAGTTATGGGGAAACAGATGTTAAAAAAAGTTCTACTTGTTATGCTTCTCGGTGCTAGTCTTTATGCAGAGAGTATAGATGATTTGCTAGGGATGGTAGAGAAGAAGAGTGACCTTTCAGAGAAGACAAAACTTGCAAATAGTGGGGTCTCTTTTATATGGAGTCGTGATGATTTAGAGAGAATGCAGATTACAAATCTAAAGCAGATTCTAAATACAATCTATCCATTTGGCTATGATGAAAATAGATATGGCTTAGTTGACCCATTGACATACAATGCAAATCAACCCTTTTTAAGTTCTACTATTCGTCTTTACATTAACAATCAAGAGATAACAACAGGACTCTACGGAAGTGGGATTTTTCTTATGGGTGATGCCAATATCGACTGGGTGGATCATGTAGAGATTTATACAGAAAATCCAACTTATGAATATTCGACAGAATCAACTATAACACTTATAAAACTCTATACAAAAAGTGTTGCGAAAGATGAGGGGAGTATGCTGAAAGTTGCAGGGGGAAGTTATGGTGCTTCTACTTTAGATGGTTACAACGCAGGGTATATTGATGCTTGGTCATACTTTGTATTTGGACTTACTGCAAACGATAAACGAGAAAAGCATTATAGCCATACTACAGAGTTATCACGAGATAAAAAAGTAAATAGTGTCGTGGCAACTCTACATAAAGGGAATACAAATATACTCTTAAATGCATTTACACAAGATAGAGATGGTTTTATGAGTGCAAGCTTAGATGCTACACCTGAAAAATCAAAACTTTATGCAAATTATATCCACCTTGGAATTGACTCTAAGATAGAGAATTTTTCCTATCTTTTTACTGCTAGTTATACAAAAACAGAATCAGATATGCTAGATGATGTCACACCAATCCCCTCAGCTCCATACTATGGAAGATTTCCAATTGATTCCGTGCAATCCTATACTCACTCTTATGTATTAACAGGTGAAGTGAAATATAAATACCATAAAGAGAACAATACACTTTTAACGGGTTTAAAATATAGAACGAAAAGAGCAAAATGGGATAAATCTCTTATCAATGGTGAAAATACACTAACAGATGACCATACAGAAGTACAAGATGTAGCGACTCTATATGTGGAAAACCAGTATGCACTCCATAAAAACTCTATCTTTACCCTAGGTATAGAGTACCAACGAGTAGAGAACAGAAATACGGTACAAAATGATAATTTTCTTATGTATAGAGTAGGGCATACCTACACAACAGATAACTGGATAGTGAAAACTTTTTACTCCCATACCCTCTCTACATTAGAACCCTACCTTGTGAAATCAGCTACATTTGTAGCACACCCTTACTCTTACTATCAGCCTTCACAAAATGATACAATTGTAGAGGATGTTTTATATGAGATAAAAAATAACAAGTACGAGTTGATAGTTGATAGTTGATTATACACAAGGTAAAGATTACTACATACCTTTAGATGCTGGAAAAATTGTAAACTATGATAAAATTTTGAAAATGAGTGGAGTTGAGACACGCTGGACACACTCTTATCATCGTTTTGATAAGCTCATTGTTCAAGGTGAATATAGACTTATTCAGAATACTCCCTCACAATATTTTAGCACTTACAAACAATATAGAGCAGTTGTTAGAAATATAAACACATTCAATAAATTTGATATTTTCAATGAGCTACTCTATGATAGAAATAGTATCTCAAATAAAAACTTCTATAATTATAGTGCAGGTGTACAGTACAACTATAGTGATAGTTTTACTTTTGCACTCAAAGGGTTAAATCTTTTTGATGATGCGAGAACAAGTGACTATACACGAACCAATCCTGCAACATTTAAGCAAGAAGAGGATCTTGATATATCGCCGATAGATAGAGAGATACAGATTAGTGCGAAGTGGATTTTTTAATGAGATTTTTACTTCTTCTCCCGATTTTTTTTCTATCTGCTCACGCCGATATTTATACTCAAAAACTTTATGAAAAGATTTTAGGTTCAATTTTTCAGGAGAGACCTATCGCTGTTTTTGCTACAGGTGATGCAAGGGCTACACTAGAGAAGAGTAAACTCTTTTATCTAGTTGCGAATTGTCAAGAGAGTGATGTAGCTGTAGTCGGTAATGGTTTCACTTCAGAACAAGAGTGTAAAAATATACCAATATTTACAACAACACATAAAAGTTATGTAGATTTGGCAGATGCTTTTGGAGCATTTTACTGGAGAAAAGGGCGACCACAAATACATTTTAGAAAGAGAGGAGTCGCAATGTTTCACTTACGATTATCTACTGATATGCAGAGGTTTATAGATGAAAAATAAAAGTTTTTATATTTTTTATGGGGCTCTCGTTGTACTTCTTGTGAGTGCTTTTTATATCTTTAGAGCATTTGATAAAACAAATCATGATATAGAGAGATTGACTCTTCAAGCTAATGTTGAGTATATTGATAATCTATCAAATAATATTGCTACACTTATTAATAAAAAAACAGATAAGAAACTTCTGGCTACTCTTACAAACAACAAGCTCCTAAGAGCAGATTTAGAAGAGGACTTAGGGATGTTTAGAA
>JALUKS010000114.1 GCA_027056465.1 Sulfurimonas sp. | reverse complement strand
AAAAAGATGTTGATGATGGATGCTCCACCAATGTCAAGTTTACTCACAAGTGGCGTTTTCGCATCACGAGGGAGGAGTACGGCAGAGACCTTATCGCGCACATCATTTGTCGCTTCATCAATGTTGCGTTTGAGAAAAAACTTCACGGTTACGATGCTCACACCCTCACTACTTGAGGAGATGATGCTATCCACACCACCAATTTGTGAAAGTGCCTCTTCTATCTTATCTGTTACTTGCGACTCCATAGTCGATGCCTCTGCACCAGCATAGATTGTCTTCACTGTTACTATCGGAAAATCTACATTTGGGAAGAGCGCTACATTCATAGACTTGAAACTCATCAATCCAAAGATGACAAGAGTCGCCACATACATAAGTGTCGCTATGGGTCTTTTAATGGCATACTTATACATCTGCGACTACTTCACTTGAGTGATGATTTTACCATCGCCAAAGAGTCCGACTATAAGATTTTCTGCTTTGACTTCAGCTTGCATCTTTCTGTTGTTTATATCTGCACGAGGGTAGATTTTAGAGATTTTACCACTATATGTCTGCTTATCGCCCTCAAGTTTGTACTCAAAAATATCTCCAACTTTTACACTTTTTCTATACTTTTGATCAAAGGAGAGTATCAATTTTCTTGCACTTTTTGACTGGATTTTATAGAGAGTTTTCAGAGACATACCACTCACGGCATCCCCCACCTCTACATCCTTAAAGAAGATAACGCCATCAAAAGGAGCTTTTAAAAATGTTTTGTTATAGAGCGCCTCTTCATACATCACTCGCGTTTTCGCGTTTTCATACTTATATGCCACTGCATCAAACTTCTCTTTGTCTATGAGTTTTTTCACTTTCTCTTTGCGTTTATAGGCTCTCTTGGCATACTTCAAAGCACTCTTTGCACTCTCTAAATTCGCTTTTTTATCTCTGTTTGAGAGAGATGCTAAGAGCGTATCTTTTGTGACACTATCGGCTATATCAAAAGAGGCACACTTCACTATACCACTCGCATCAAACGCTAGTGAAGCTGATTTCTCAGCTTGAACTGTGAATGTCGCATATACCTCTGCTGCATTGAGGGAGACAATCATCCCCATAAGTAGTAAAATTATTTTATTCATGTAAATACTCCTCTAAGTTATTCGCATTGTAGTAGTAATACAGAGCATACGAGAGTTCTAAGTTGTTGCATGCTGTTTTGTAAGTCGCTTGTGACTCTGTTCTTGTGGTGAGGGCATCTAAGTAGACAACATTATCTACTATTCCAGAATTATATTTTTTTGTTATCGTTATAAAAGCACTTTTCGCTGATTTAAGAGCACTTTTCGCTGATTTTATGCTTAGTTTTGCAGTTACTATTCTCTGGAGTGCTAGCTCCTGCTGGAGGTGTTGCTCTTTTGTTTTGTACTTTATCTCTTCTCCAAGTGCATCTGCTTGAAGTTGTGCTGAACGTTTTGACTCAGAGAGAGTACCAAAGTCATAGAGTCTCATGTTAAGTGTCACTAAGAGTTGGTTTTGATTTGTTATCTGTTCTATGTGAGCATTCCCAAATGTTGGCTTATCCATATACCCATAAAGACTATAGGTATCTTCAACTCTAATCTGAGGATAGTAATAGCTATCTATAATCTTAGCGCTATCCATAACAGAACCCTTAGTAGCTCGAAGTGCTCGAATATTGTCTAACTCCTGTGCCATACTTTCACTCTTTATAAAGAGTGAATCATCAAGAGACTCAATACTTTTGCCAACTTGCAGTTCTAAAGACTTTTTCAAAGAGAATATCTCAAACTTCAAAGACTCTATGCGATAGATATTAGAGTCATACGCTGACTGGAGTCTATCAACATCATCTTGTGTGGCAAGAGAGGCTTTTAAAAATGCTTCCACTCTTTTAAGTTGTGCCTTAACAGCTTTAGATGCCTCTTCTCTCGCGTTTAGTGTCGCTTCTTTACTTTTGAGGTTATAAAAGTCCTGCACTATGGCTAACTCTATGGCATTTTTCGTAGCCTCTTTATCAAACTGACTCGACTTCAAAGCTCCTCGTTTTTGCTTAAGTGCATTCTCTTTTCGCCCACCGACATAAACATCATAGCCGATTTTAGCATACCCCGCATAGGTTGTTCCAGAGAAAAAAGTATTTGGTTTATCATCGCGTTTATAGTAAGCACCTATATCTACTGTAGGATAGAGGTCATTCTTACTTGAACCTAGCTCACTCTTTTTTGATTGTGCTTGTAAATCTTTTGCCACTATAAGATTATTTGCCCTATCTGCATACTCTAGCAGTGATTTAAGACTCTCTGCATTTAGGATAAATGGCAGTAGCAGTAGTAGTAACTCTTTTTTCATTTTTGTATCTCCAGCATTGTAAACATCGAATCATAAAACTGATGTAACTCTTTTTCTAAATCATCCACGATATGAGTAACAGAACTCTTTAAAAACATCCCCTCACCCACACTAAAGAGTCCCTTAGTAAACTCTTCGGCGTTTTCTTTAAGCTCTCCACGAGCTATCCCCTCTTGAATGATAGACTCAAACCAAAGATAGTATTCGTTTGAACAAGCAGTCTGAAAACTAAGCATTTCAGTATCAGGGTTAAGAAGAGTGATAGAGATAAACTCCTTGTAGAGTTGTCGCAACTCCACATCCTCATCACTATAAAAAAAACGCGAAAAGAGTTTGACTTTCTCCTTTGCACTAGAGAGTGCATCAAGCTCTTTTTTCATATCAATATTGCGTTCTTCGATAAGAATAGTCACAATCTCAAAGATAATATCCTCTTTGTTTTTAAAGTATTCATAAATAGTACCCTTCCCCACACCAGCACTCTTAGCAATCTGTGAAATAGTTAAATCGTTTATGCCATTTTGAAAAAATATCTCTCTACAAGAGAGAGCAATATCTTTTCGCTTCTGGACTTTATCTACAATAATCGCCATAATTTTCCTAAAAATATATAAATGACTGACCATCGGTCAATTAAAAAATGATTTTATGATGTATAGACTTAAAAGAAGGTAAAAAATTGCTCTACTTAGCTCCCATTTCTAAATATATACTACCACAGAAAAACCAAACAACATTTTCTAAATCTTTATTCTAAAAGAGCTAAAATAACACAAGAAAAAGAGAGGGTAATATTATGAGTAGAAAGAGAACAGTTTATAC
>JALUKS010000113.1 GCA_027056465.1 Sulfurimonas sp. | reverse complement strand
TATAAAGTAAGAAGCGAGGGTCTTCAGACTCCATAACTTCGGCCGCGCATTGAGCTGACTTCTCTTTTATGAGTTCATTATAAGAGTAATCACGACCAGATTTCCAAGTTACTTCTTCATGATTTCTCTCAACTACAAGCACCTTTTCAACTGGCGTTTCGCCCTCTAAAGCTGCATCGACAACAGGCTTAAGCATATAAGGCTTCTCTTTTCTAAACGCACCATCAGCAGTGATAACAACCTTAGCCTCTGCATCTTCGATACGGTCTCTTAGTGCTTCAGCAGAAAATCCACCAAAGACGATGGAGTGGATAGCCCCAATTCTCGCACAAGCTAACATCGCATATGCAGCCTCTGGAATCATAGGCATATAGATAACAACACGGTCACCCTTAACAACACCAAAATCCTCTTTTAAAAGATTAGCAAATCTATTTACATTTTTGTAAAGGTCAAGGTAAGTGATAGTCTGCACATCCCCACGATCACCCTCGAAGATAATAGCAGCTTTATTTTTGCGACTATCTAAGTGTCGGTCGATACATTGAGCAGAAACATTGAGCTTCCCACCATCAAACCACTTAACAAAAGGAGCTTTTGACTCATCAAGAACAGTCTCAAATGGCTCAATCCAATCAATCTTCTCTTTGGCAGCATCGCCCCAAAAACCTTCATAATCATTCATAGCTTTTTCTTGAAGTGCATTATATGCCTCCATACTACCTATTCTTGCGTTTTTTGCAAACTCTGGGTTTGGTTGAAAAATTTGTTTTGACATATTTTACTCCTTATATCTTTGAGTAGATTGTATCGAATAATAAATCAATCTTTCCTTGAAAATATAATTTAAATAAAATAGATTTGACACAAAAAAAGTATTTGTATATAATGAAAAAATAGTAAGGAATTTTTATGTTGCAATATAGAAAAAGTGAAAAGGTAGAGTGCTGTGAGTAGATTAGATAACTATCTTGTAGAAAAAGAGTTCGTAGATAGTCGGAATAAAGCCCAATCACTCATAAAAGAGGGGCTAGTCTCTGTAAATGCCAAGCCTATAAAAAAGAGTTCTTTTCAAGTGCAAGAGGGCGATGAAGTAAATGTCGATGCTCATAGCTCTTATGTCTCACGAGCTGCGTTTAAGTTGGCACTCTTTTTGGAGGAGCTGGGGCTTGATGTGCAGGGGAGAGTGGCGTTAGATATCGGCTCTTCTACTGGTGGCTTTACTCAGGTACTTCTTGAAAATGGTGTGTGTGAAGTGAGTGCTGTAGATGTAGGAACAGACCAGCTTCATAAGTCACTTCGAGATGATGAGCGAGTCTATGTTTATGAGTCTTGCGATATTAGAAAATTTGTCTCTAAAAAGTGCTTTGACTTAGTAGTAAGTGATGTGGCATTTATCTCTCTTCTTTATATCCTCGATGATGTTGATAGACTCAGCACGCAGGATATTATCCTCCTTTTTAAACCACAGTTTGAAGTAGGTCGCCAAGCCAAACGCGATAAAAATGGAGTGGTGCTTGACAAACGAGCCATAGCAAACGCGATGCAGAAGTTTGAAGATGCTTGCTCTCTTAAAGAGTGGCGTTTAGTAAAGAAGTCACCCTCAAAACTTACTGGAAAAGAGGGAAATCTGGAGTGGTGTTACTACTTTACAAAGTAGACTGATTTGTATATAATACATATAGAAGCCGATAGATGGAAGTAAAGAGAGACTTGAACTCTCTAATCAACCCCAAAGGAAACGAAACAATGAACAAAACATTAAAAACACTACTGCTAACCCTACTGCTTTTAAGCACAACACTCACTGCTAAAACTCAAGCCATCTTAAAGCTAGACACCTTAGGGCATACAGGTTTGATAAGAGATATAGTTGTTACAAAATCAGGCGACATCATAAGTGCAAGTGATGATAAAACCATAAGAGTATGGAGTAGTCAAACAGGAAGAGAGAAGAGAAAGATTTTAGGGCAGATAGGGAGTGGAATGGAAGGGAAAATATTTGCTATCGCTTTAAGTCCTGATGAGAGGTATTTGGCTGTTGGGGGATTTATGGCTAAAGGTGGTGGAATAGATGATGATAAAGTAGGTAATATCCGAATCTACAACTACCAAACAGGAAAGCTCACACAACTCCTAAAGTCTCATACAAATGTAGTCCTTGATTTAGCATTTTCTAAAGATGGAAGATACCTTATCTCTGGTTCAGGAGATACAACGGCAAAGATATGGAGTGTAGAGAAGGATTTTCAACTGCAAGACAGTATAAAGTTTCATACAAATGATGTCTATGGAGTAAAAATCATACAAAAAGATGGAAAATATTTCGCACTCACTGCTGGAGATGATAATAAAATAGCCCTTTATGATATGCAAAAAAGAAGAGTTATAAAAAATCATAGCTCAAACTATAAGCTTAGGTATCTAGCCACAAACAGTTCCCTGCAACAGATAGCTGTTTGTGGATTTGGAAAAGAGATAGATATATATGACTTTAGTCTGCATCTTCTCAAGAGAATTAAAAGTGAGACAGTACCGAGTGGGTTACACTATAGCAGAGGTGGAAGATTTTTGATAGCAGGAGCTGGTGCATTGCCACTCAATGTAAATATCTATAAAACTTTTCAAAACTATGCACTTTACAGAACATTTAAAAAACATACAAATCTCACTCAAGCAGTGAATTTTATAGAGAGAGGCGATAGAACAGTAGCTGTGAGTGGTGGGGGAGATAGTCAAGAGATATATATTTGGGATTTTAACCATAAAACTCCAAAAGTGCTACGCAAGATTGTAGGAGTTGGGCAGAGTGTTTGGAGTGTTGGGATAAAAGGAGATAGTGTTGCTTGGGGGAATGTTTGGACAAAAACCAAAGGACAAAGTAAATTTCAAAAATCAATAAACCTAAAAACATTCTCAATTCAAAATTTAAAATCAAATATGCAACATTTTCACCGTATCTCCACAACAAACGGCAACTACACTCTCTCTCACTCAAAAGGTGGCGATTATGGATATGCTGATGCCGTTCTAAACATAAAAGAAAATGGCAGACTCAAAGCAAAAATAGTAAAAAGTGCTACTGATGGATATAGTCATAGATGTTACGGTTGGTATAAAGATTATATCGTAAGTGGTGGAAGTAATGGAGATCTTAAAATCTACAACAAACAAGGCAGAGAGATATCTTCACTTGTTGGGCATACTGGAACGATTTGG
>JALUKS010000112.1 GCA_027056465.1 Sulfurimonas sp. | reverse complement strand
GGAATTATAAATTTAAAAATCCCTCTTCCTCCAATAGAAAAACAAAATAAAATAGCAGAGCATATTCAAAATTTACGAGATAAAGCAAAACAACTTAATATTGAATCAAAACAAGACTTAGAAAATGCAAAATCAGAAGTAGAAAAAATGATATTGGGTCAATGATGGAAATAATTAAAATACAAATCAATCATAAACAGCCTTTAACATTAAAAAAGATAGCAACTATTTTATATGATGAGATAGGCGAAGAATACGATTTAACTTTAGAAGTGATAGAAGATTATTTTAATTTTTTGTCTTCTTCTATTTTACCAAATGCTACTTTTATAACTGTGCTTGAATTTAATATACCAGAGTTAGTTACAAGAGAATTTACACTAAAAAATATTGTTTTTTCATTCTTACAAAGTATTGAAAATATAGAAGGTATTGTATCTATTACTAAAGTAAATGATACCATTTTACAAGATACAGCATTTGAATATTATAAAAAAATAGTTGATTTAGAGATGGATATGCGAAATGTATTAACTTATATTTTAGCTTATAGCAGTAAATCTATAGATAATGAGTTATTTAAGTCCTTTGGGGTTAATCATTCATCAAAGGGTATATCAAACACAGAAGTAAAAGAACAATATGAAAATAAACTTTTTTATATTGATTTTAGTCAATATGCTTCATTTAATAAAGCTCAAAAATTAAATAAAGAGAAGATTGCAGAGCTTTTACAAGAACCTCATATAAATAGTTTTGAACAATTTAAAAATAAGATAAACGATAGAGACTTAAAAGAAGATAGACATATTGATTTTATTACTTCTATCAAAACAAAATTAGAGCCTCTTGAAAAAATGAGAAATTCAATAATGCATATTCGTAATATTTCAGATAATACCATTAGAAATTTTAAGATGGCTATTGAGGATAATGGAACTAACAAAGGGATTAAAACTCTTATTAGTGATTTTTGGGATAATGAAAACGAGTTATTAAAACAGCAAACTTTTATGAAGTTAGCAGAGATGGAAATTAGAAATATATTTAATGAGATTGATGAGAATAAAGACTCTGATTATTACAGTCAAAATGATATAGTGAATGCTATGTTAGATGATGATTATGCAGATTTAGAAACTTTTCAAGATGATATTTTAGAGTATATTGATGATGAGATTAATATTTTATGTTATGATATAGTTGATACTAATTATCATCAACTTAATACATTGATTGAAGAACTTTGGAATACTAACAGATTAAATTTATTATAAGGAAAAAAGATGAATACACAAGAATTAGATAAAAAATATGTACTCCAGACTTACGGTCGTGGGGATGTAGAGTTTGTAAGTGGAAAAAATGCTACTTTAACAGATAGTGACGGGAAGAAATATATCGACTTCACATCGGGTATAGGTGTTGTGAGTGTTGGGCATGGCAATGAGCGAGTGAATAGTGCTATTTGTGAGCAGATTGCAAATATTACGCATATCTCAAATCTCTATCATATCGCTCCACAGGCTAAGGCAGCTGAGGCAGTTGTGAGGGCGAGTGGTTATGATATGGCTTGTTTCTTTGGCAATAGTGGTGCTGAGGCGAATGAGGGGGCTATCAAGATTGTTAGAAAGCATGGCGAACGCGATGGCGAGATTAAACGCTACAAAATCATCACTCTACAGCACTCTTTTCATGGAAGAACTATTACAACGGTAAAAGCTACAGGGCAAGAGTCTATGCACAACTACTTTGGTCCATTTCCTGATGGCTTTGTTTATGCTGATGATATCGAGTCAATCGAGTCTCTACTTGATGACCATACAGCAGCAGTTATGATAGAGCTAATTCAAGGAGAGGGTGGAGTTGAGCCACAAGATAAGGCACAAGTACAGGCATTAGAGAAGCTACTTAAATCGAAAGAAATTCCTCTTATCGTTGATGAGGTACAGACTGGGGCTTACAGAACTGGTGAGTTTACAGCTTCACAAGTCTATGGAATAACTCCTGAGATTATTACACTTGCAAAGGGTGTTGGTGGTGGTGTGCCTGTTGGTATAGTAATGACTTCGCTTAAAGATGTTCTTAGTGCTGGTGATCACGGCTCTACTTTTGGTGGAAACTATCTTAGCACTACGGCAGTCTGCTCTGTAGTAGAGATACTAAATGAACTCAAAGAGAGTGGCGAACTAGAGAAAACATCTCTCTACTTTAACCAAGAGTTAGAGAAGTTCTATGAAGCTCACAAAGAGCAGTTTACTTCTAAAGTAGGTATAGGAATGATGTGTGGGCTTCGTGTGAAAGATGCAGATACACTTAGCTCCATCATGACAAACGCCAAAGAGAGTGGGGTAATGGTACTAAAAGCGGGAAGAAATACTCTGCGTTTTCTCCCACCACTTACTATAACAAAAGAGGAAATTGATGAAGGCTTTACAGCTCTCAGTAGTGCTATCTCTCGCGTTTAGTTCGCTTACATTTGCAGATGAGAGTCGTTTAGACTCCTATCTCTCAGGTTTAAAGCATAAAGAGTTTGAGTATCAGTATGAGAAGAATGAGGCAGAGAGTTCTAAGCTTCGTGACTCATGGATTGCTCCTTTGCAACTTAACTATAGTTACTCACGAAGTAAGCCCTATACTGATGAGCAGATAAATCAAAATGCTGCCATTAAAATGGATCAACCTATTTTTCAAAGTGGTGGCATTATTTATGGAATTAAGTTTGCTAATGCTAGTAAACGCTACTCCAACTATACTATTGATGTCGCAAAACGGAAAATGATTAAGGAGAGTGTGGGTATTTTGATGCAGATTAAGCAGCAAGAGTTACGAATAAAATCTCAAAATCTTCGGATAAAAAATGCAGAAATTAATCTTGCTCAAAAAAAAGAAGAGTATCTTAACGGACAGCTAGATTCAGGTTTTTTAGACAATGCTATTATTCAGAGAAATAGTGTGATTCAAGCACTTTATGATATGCAGACTGCAAAAGAAAAACTTCTCAATAGTTTTAAAGTTTTAAGTGATTTGGACTACAAAAGTGCAACTGTTCCACACTTAGCACTTATATCTGCAAAAGATTTTTTAGAACACAATATTGTACTAAAGCAAAAAAACGCAGAGATTCAAAAAGATAGATATTCAAAAAATGTTGCTATAGCGAAGTATCTTCCTCGAGTGAGTTTGACTGCTGGTTATAACTGGAGTAAAAGCGAAGGGCAGAAGTTTATTATCGCTGGAAAACCAATAGATAATTCAAATGAATTAAGCAATTATAACTATGGTTTTCGTGTAAGTATGCCAATAGACCTGAACACATTTAGAGATATAGAGTCTGCAAAAATAGATTTTTTAAAAGCAGAAGTAGTTGCAGAGGATAAAAAACGAGAATTAAAGGCTCTTTTTAATCAGGTTTTACATAATATAGAAAATTCTGATAAAAAAATAGCATTAAGTAATGAAAACAGAGAACTCTACACAAAACTTTTAGAAGATACAAAAAAGCTCTTTGAGGCTGGGTACAAAACGGAGTATGATGTAGAGACTCTCACTAACTCGCTTAAAATCCAAGAGTTAGAGACAAAGATTTATGCGATGGATAAACAGCTAGAACTACTTAATCTTTACGAAATGTATGTTAATGAAGGAAAATAGATTTGAAATTTAGTAAATATATGGCAGAGTGGCTCTATGGTGAAGATGGCTACTATGCTACTTACAAAAACATCGGTAAAGAGGGTGACTTTTATACTGCGGTAAGTACAAGTAAATTTTTTGGTGGGACTATCGCTAAACATATCATCTCTTTAGTGGATGAGGGCTTTTTAGAGAAAAATGCTACTATCTGTGAGATAGGAGCGCATCACGGCTACTTCTTAGCTGATGTTTGTGAGTTTCTTTATACTCTCCGACCAGAGCTGTTAGAGAGTTTTAACTTTGTTATCATAGAGAGATTTGATGATTTACAGAGACAGCAGACTAAATATTTTGAAGAGAGCTTTGGCGATGCTATAGAACTAACACACTACAAGTCGCTCACGGAATTCCACTCTAAAAATGCTTTTTTTATAGCAAATGAAATCTTTGATGCATTTCCTTGTGAGCTTTACTTTAAGGGAAAAACTGCAAGAGTAGATGCTCATAATGTAGAGTTTGATAGCGAAGATGCGTGGGTAGAACAAAAAGCAAAACGCTATGCGAAAGATAGAGGTGAAATAGCTCTTGGTTATGAGGAGTTTGCACAAGAGATGGCAAACGCTGCTGAGAAGTTTGAGTTTATGAGTTTTGATTATGGAGAGATGGCTGCTCGTCCTGACTTCTCTCTTCGTATCTACACAAAGCATAAGGTTCTTCCTTTCTTTATCCCAAAAGATAATGAAGATTATCAGCCGAGAGAGGAGCTTTTTGCTAAGAGTGACATCACTTACGATGTGACTTTTGCACATGTTAAAGATGCCTATGAAGAAGCTGGCATAAAGTTTGTAGAACTTAAAGCTCAAATGGTAGCACTTATAGATATGGGAATGTTGGATTTGTTAGAGATGCTTAAAGAGAATGTTGATGAGAAGATTTATAGGCAGGAGTTAGAAAAAGCAAAAATGCTTATTCTTCCTGACTTTTTGGGAGAGCGTTTTAAGATGATACGCTTTCGTAAAGAGAGATAGAAGGAGAACCCTAAAGGTTCCCAAGCACTTTTAATAGCTCTTCTGGTCTATTAGAGTTTTTAAGAGCATTCTCTTTAGAGATAATGTTCTTTTGCATAAACTCTAAGAGTTGCTGTGTTTGTGTTGTCATCTTAGTCTCTTGTTGATTTAACTGCATTTGAGAATAAATCTGATGTACTTTATCTTCACGAATCTGATTAGCTATAGCTGGGTTTGTGATAAGTATCTCTTGAGTAGCTACCTTTCCTGAACCAATTCTAGGAATAAGTGTTTGAGACACAACGGCAACAAGTGAAGAAGCAAGTTGTGCTCTGATTTGTGCCTGTGCATCTCCATCGAAAACATCTATAATACGGTTGATAGTACCAGGTGCAGAGTTCGTATGCAGAGTACCAAACACTAGGTGACCAGTCTCAGCTGCAGTAAGAGCTGCCCCAATAGTCTCAGCATCACGCATCTCCCCGATAAGGATGATGTCTGGATCTTGACGAAGAGCATACTTCAGTGCAGCTGCAAATGAAGCAGTATTGCTTCCTACATCACGTTGAGAAAAAAGAGATTTTTCATTTTTATGCACAAACTCTACAGGATCTTCGATAGTGATGATGTGTCTGCGCTCTGTGATATTTATCTCATGAAGCATTGAGGCTAGAGTAGTTGATTTACCAGATCCAGTTGGACCAGTTACGAGTATAAGACCCTTCTCTTTTTTGATAAGTTCTTTAAAAATAGGAGGATTTCCATACTCGTCAAGTGTAGGAATCTCAATAGGAATCATACGAAATGCACAAGCAATACCGTGAATAGTACGGTAATAGTTCGCACGAAAACGTCCAATGTTTTTGAGTTCAAAAGAGAAGTCAAGCTCGTTATGCTCTTCAAACTCTTTTTTCTGCTTATCTTCTATAATAGAGTAAGCCATCTCTTCTACATCTTTAGCATCAAGTACAGGAAGGTTCAGCGCACGTAACTCTTTATCTATACGAATCTGTGGTTCACTTCCAACAACAAGGTGCAGGTCTGATGACTTAAACGCGAGTACCGACTTGAGTAGTTTCTTGATGTCTAATCGTTTTTTTTCTGGGGCAACTTGTCCCTCAATCTCTTCGCTCATAAAAAATTCCTTTGGTAATTTTCTTCATTGAAGCCTACTATGACTTCATCTTTATACTCAACAATAGGGCGTTTTATAAGAAGATTTTCTTTACAAAGCCACTCTATTTGTTCACTTTCATCTAGGTTCATCTCTTTGAGCTTTAAGTTACGGTAAGTACTGCTTCTAGCATTAAAAAGTGTTTTTATCTCTACTTTTGTTAGCCATAAGCTTATCTTCTCGCAAGGAAGAGTCTCTGTTTTAAAGTCAAAGAGAGTGTATTCTAAATCATGAGTCTTAAAAAACTTGAGAGCTTTTTTCACACTGTCACAATTTTTAATACCATAAACTTTTATCATACGACTACTCTATAATCTTAGGAACGATAAAGAAATTATCTACGCTTTTTGGTGCATGAGATAGTATATCTTCACTTATTTGAGTGCTTGGTTTTACACTATCTTCACGAAGTGGTGTAGGGTGGTCATCCATGGAAAAGTTAGCATCAACTCCATCAGTATTTAATTCACTAAGATTATCTACAAAACTTACTATCTCGGAGAGTTGCTCTTTAATCTCCTCGCGTTTGTCATCATTTATTTGTAAAAAAGATAACTTTTCTAGTTTCGATAAGAGGGCATCATCTACTTTCATATATATTCCTTACTATTTTTAAATGATTTTAGCATAGATTTGATAAAACTTTAACATATTTGTTGGTAAAATAAGGGACTAGTAAATAAAAGGAAATTTTTTGAGTTTAAAAAATGATTTAGAGATGGTAAAAGACGAGTTGACTTCAGAAGAGAAGTTTTTTGAAAAGGCCGTTGTTACGGAAAAATTTGTAAAAAAATATAAAAATCTTATGATTGGAAGTGTTGTGGCTGTTGTACTTTTTGTAGCAGGAAATATGGCATACAATATTAATAAGCAAAACACTATAGATGAAGCAAATACAGTTTTAATAGCACTTCAGGCAAATGCAAATAATCCTGCAACTTTGGCAAGACTAGAAGATTTAAGTCCAAAACTTCATGATGTATGGGTCTATTCTCAAGCCATAGCCAACAAAGATATGGCGAAGATGAAAACTCTCACAAAATCAAAAGCACTTTTAGTAGGTGATTTAGCATCATACGCATTGGCACAAAATTCACAGGATATAAGTAAACTCAATGCCTATGCTGAGAATCAAACTGCTATTTATGCTGATTTAGCTCGTGTTCAGAGTGCTATTATTCTTATGAAAGAGAAGAAGATAAAAGAGTCTCATGAACTTCTTAGTATGATAAATCTTGACTCACCACTTGCTAACATAGCCCATGCTCTTATGCACTATGGAGTGAAGTAAACAGTTGAAAAATATTCTAATAATTCCTACACTTTATAGCATACTAATGGTTCTACTTTTTTCTGCATGTAGTACAAAAGAAGTTTATAAACCAACACAACTTGGTAGTGACTGGAATAAAGATAAAGATTCTAAGTTTATGATTGAAGATACTGCTTCAAATGTAGCACTTTTAGAAGATTCTAAAGTGCTTACTGCTAAAGGCATTATCCCTTTAGATATAAACAGTAGTTATCGTTTAATATCTCAGAGCGATGGATGGATTATCAGTGGGAGTACAGATGGAAATGTCTCTTTAGTCTCAACTAAAGATACAACAGTAAAAAAGAGTATAAATCTAAAAAAAACTGTAGCAGGTGCCTCTGTTCAGGGAGGTGAACTCGCTGTAGTTTTTGCAGATAATGAAATCGCTCTTTATGACTTAAATACAAAAGCGATACTTTTTAAAGAACAGGGTGGGAAGTATGTGGCAGCAGACTCTCGCATAGTGAATCCTCTTTTTATGGATGGTCTAGTTCTTTTTGCTACATTGGATGGAAAAGTAATTTTTGTCAATGATGCCGAGAAGAAAAGACTCCGTACTGTTATAGTTTCAAGTGAAGATAATTTTAATAATGTTATTTCTCTCGATGTTATACAAAACAGAATCATAGCCACGACAAGTTATAGTATACTCTCGATAGCTCAAAAAGAGATTAGAGCTAAGTATGAGATACGAAATATTGTGCATGATAAGAACACTCTTTATATCGCTACAAAACAGGGGGAAATAATCTCTCTAACGCCAAATCTTCAAGTTATCTCTAAAATTAAATTTCCTTTTGCACACTTCTATGGCATGATAAATGATGGAAACAAGCTTTATATATTGGAAAAAGAGGGTTATATGATAGTAGTAGATAAAAAATCTTTTGACTACTCTGTGCATGAAGTTGATTTTGATTCTGATGGATTTATATTTATGGGCAATAAAAAATTCTTTATAAATGACACGACTATTAGTGTTGAATAATGTCCAATGAACTCGAAGCATTTTTAGAGTATATCACTGTTACACGAGCACTCTCTAAAAAGAGTGTATCTGCTTATAAAAGTGATTTACTACAGATAGAGGAGTTTTCAAAAAAACCTCTTCTCTCCTTAAACTCTGAAAAACTTCTAAGCATCTTAGCTATTTATGAGAATAAACGTACATTAAATCGGAAACTATCAGCAGTAAATGCCTTTTTTGACTTCTGTTTTAAAGAACAGTTTAGCGAAAAAATAGATAAATTCCAGTTTGCAAAAATCCCAAAACTTCTTCCAAAATATCTCTCTTATGAAGAGGTGAAAGCCGGTCTCTCTCTCATAGATAAATCCTCTTGGATAGGTAAACGCGACTTCGCACTCATCCTTTTTCTTTATGCCTCAGGTACTCGTATAAGTGAGGCACTAAGTTTAGAATTTAGTGATATAGAGGATGAGTGGTTACATATTCGACATGCTAAAGGAGAGAAAGAACGCATAGTGCCTCTAGCAAAAGTTGCTACAAAAGCGATATACGAGTATAAGCTAGAGATGCCTTTTGAGAGAGAGTTTATCTGGTCGAACTATCAAGGAAAAACACTTAGTAGAATCAGTGCTTATAAAATCACACAGAAGTACTTAGGAGTTTCTCCTCATATACTTCGCCACTCCTATGCAACTTCACTTATAACGGGTGGAGCAGACTTGAGGGTTGTACAGGAGCTTCTAGGTCATGCTTCTCTTCTTACGACTCAAATTTACACTCATATTGAGAAGCAAAATTTACGAGAGACTGTAGAAGTGTATCATCCTATCTCATCTCAGGAACAACACTATAGGGCTAATAGATGCACAGCAGTAGCGATATAAATAATAGTATTTTTTCATATGCTTTTTGGGATTCACTTCTCTTTACTCAAAATAAATGGCATCAACATGGTGTTTTCATTCATACTCTTCGTGTAACTTATGAGTGTGTAAAAGCAGGGAAATGGCATTTTGTTCCGGCAGGACTCCTTCATGATATAGGAAAACCTCTCACTGCATTTAAAAAAGATGAAGAGGATTTGATATATCATGAGTGGAGTTTTACTGACCATGAGGAGCGAAGTTATCAGGTCATAAAGAACTGCTCTTTTGTGAGTGAATATACAAAAAAACTTGTCCGATACCACTACCTCATACGTGACATAAAAAAATCAAAAAAAGAGGATTTAGAACGCTATGCACAGAAGCAGGCTATTTGGGAGACTTTAGATGATAGTATGAAAGAAGATCTCATGAATTTTTTGGCTTGTGATGATGCAGGTAAGGGTAAAAAAAGAAGAGAATAAAAGAAATTTAGGAATTATCTGATGTTGACACAGATTATTGATAACTACCTTTTTAAACTATTTCTTCTCTTTAGTAAGTTTATAAATATAGGAAAAAACCTCTGCGATAGCCTTGTACATCTCAGGAGGAACTTCTCTATCGACCTCTAGTTTTGAGAGCATCTCTACAAGGTCTTCATCTTTTTTGATGGGGATGTCGTGGAGTTTTGCAATTTTTATGATGTTTTCTGCTGTAAGACCTTCCCCTTTTGCTGTAACTTTTGGAGCAGAATTACTCTCTTTGTCATAGCTTAGTGCTACTGCTTTTTCTTTCATCTCTTTCATGCTTTTATCTCAAAACCCGTATTGATACTTTGGCTTGATTGCTCATAAGCCGAGCTTGGGGTATTATCTATAAAACGGATATTCATTGGTATGACACCAACCTCTGTGAGCTGTTTTTTGAGTGTTGGTATATTTTCTTGAAGGAGTTTTTTGAGTGCTGTACTTTCAGCGTTTATATTGATATTGAGCTGATTTTTCTCAAACATTCCAAGACGGAGTTTTAGTGAACCAAACTCTTTGAGTTGTAGCTCTATATCGGTAAAAAACTTTCCATCTTTTG
>JALUKS010000111.1 GCA_027056465.1 Sulfurimonas sp. | reverse complement strand
CTAGATAGCGAAGTAGCCTCCATCTACAATGTAGAGAGCGATAAAATCAACATCATAAGAAAACTTCTACATCTTTTATGTGCAAGTGTTCCTTATGAACTTAACATTCAGAACTTATCAAAAGAGGCTGGTGTAAGCAGAAACACACTCTACTCTTACCTCTACTACCTACAAAAAGCCAACCTTTTAGAGATAATTGGAGCAAACTATAAGAACAAAAAACTACTCAATAAACCAGATAAAATTTACTTAGAAAATATAAATCTCTACAATATACTCTGCTCACAAAAAAATAGTGGTAGTATGCGAGAGAGCTTCTTCATATCACAAATCAAGATTTACAATTCTATAAAATACAGCAATATCGGTGACTTTAAAGTCGATGAAAAGTATATCTTTGAAGTAGGTGGAAAAGATAAAAGTTTCAAACAGATCAAAGATATACCAAACTCATTTGTCGTTGCAGATGATGTTGAAGTTGGCTTTGGAAATAAGTTGCCTCTATGGTTATTTGGATTTTTATATTAAAAAAAAGGCAATAAAATGCACTCATTAAGCATATTTGGCACAAGTAGCGATGCAGGGAAATCTACCCTTAGTTTTGCTATCACTTACCTCCTCCACAAAGAGGGGATAAAAGTCGCCCCATTTAAGGCACAAAATGTCTCAAACAACTCTCAAGTTACAGACTTAGACTCTGGTGAGATAGCCATTCCTCAAGCTTTTGCTGCTGAGGCTATAGGGCTTCGGACTCGCTCGGCGTTTAATCCTATACTTCTCAAGTCAGGGGGAAAGTCCAAGGCTCATATCATTATAGATGGGAAGAGTGTTGGCAAGAGTGATGTCTGGGAATATTATCGTAATATGGAAAAACTCAAACCCATTGTAGAGCGTGCATTTACATCTTTACAAAAAGAGTTTACGTGCATCGTTGCTGAGGGTGCGGGGAGTCCTGTAGAGCTAAACTTGATGGATAAAGACCTCTCAAATATCTATATAGCTGAGAAGTTTCACACGAAGATAATCCTCGTCGCCGACATAGAACGCGGTGGTGTCTTTGCCTCTATCTATGGTGTTTATCATCTCCTGCCTAAAAAGCTTAGAAAAAATGTCATAGGGGTTATTGTCAATAAGTTTCGTGGCGATAGGACGCTCTTCGATAAAGGTATCTCTATCATAGAAGATGAGTTTAAGATACCTGTTCTTGGAGTTGTTCCCTACAAGCCCTTTAACCTCGGTTTTGAGGACTCTCAATCGCTTATGAACTACAGACAAAACAGTGTAAACGCCATCATCCGAGTAGGCGTGATAAAGTTCCCTCATATCTCTAACTTTACCGACTTTGAGCCTCTTGTCGTGGATGCACAGATAGAGCTAAACTTCATCACGACACCTAGCGAAGCTTTAGGTTGTGACCTGCTTATTTTACCAGGAAGTAAACTTGTTATAGAGGATTTGGCTTGGCTAAGAGAGTCTGGATTTGAGAAGATGTTATGCTCGAAAAAGAGAAAAGTCATCGCTATTTGTGGTGGCTACGAGATGATGTTTGAGAGGATTTTAGACTCTTTTTCTGTTGAGAGTAGTGCCAAAGAGGTGAGAGGTTTTGGTAGATTTAAAGGCGAAGTGGCGTTTCAAAAAGAGAAGATAGTCCAAAGAGGCTCTTACAATCTCTTCGGCATTATGGTTGATGGCTACGAAATACACAACGCCACTACAAAAAAACGGGCAAAAGAGAAAAAGAGTATCTACGGAACATTTATTCACGGACTTTTTGACAACGATGCCCTGCGTTACAAAATATTTCACGAGATAAACACCAGTTACAGAGGCTATAACTTCAAAGAGTTCAAAGAAAAAGCCATCGCAGAGTTCGCAGAGCATATCAACACTCATGTAGATATGAAGAAGATTTTAGATAAAATAGAGCTATAAAATTCAAGGAATAAAAACAAAATGTTTGAACAGACTTTCAAAAATATAGATGACCTTTTACACAAAGATGCGGGATGTGGTAGCGAGCTTGATTATGTTGAGCAGACCTCTTGGGTTCTCTTTTTAAAGTACCTCGATGACCTAGAAAAGGACAAACAGACAGCTGCCGAGCTTGATGGCGAAGAGTACACGAGCATCATGAGCGAAGCCTTTAGTTGGTCTCACTGGGCTACTCCAAAACTCCCTGATGGGAAGGTTGATCATAATGCTATGAGTGGTGATGACCTACTTGAGTTTGTAAACAACGAGCTTTTTCCTTACCTCAAAAAGTTCAAGTCAAACGCCATTAGCCCTGACACCATCGAGTACAAAATAGGCGAAATATTTAGCGAGCTCAAAAACCGTGTGCAGAGTGGCTATAACTTACGAGAGGTTATCAACCTCATAGATGAGTTACGTTTTCAAACGCAGATAGAGAAGCATGAGATGAGTCACCTTTACGAGGGCAAGATAAAGAACATGGGGAATGCAGGGCGAAATGGTGGCGAGTACTACACCCCGCGTCCACTTATAAAAACCATCATAAAAGTTGTAAACCCGAAAGTCGGCGATACCATTTACGATGGAGCTGCTGGTTCTGCTGGGTTTTTAGTCGAGGCATTTGAGTTTCTCAAACAGAGTAAAAAGCTTACAACTAGCGATGTTGTCACTCTGCAAAAAAACACCTTTTATGCCAAAGAGAAGAAGTCTCTAGCCTACATCATCGGTATCATGAACATGATACTTCACGGCATCGAAGCGCCTAACATCATCCACACTAACACGTTAGCTGAGAATATCTCTGATATTCAAGAGAAAGATCGTTACTCTGTTGTACTTGCCAACCCTCCTTTTGGTGGCAAAGAGAGAGCAGAGGTGCAACAAAACTTCCCCATAAAAACAGGCGAAACTGCTTCACTTTTCCTACAGCACTTCATCAAGATACTCAAAGCAGGTGGAAAAGCGGGAGTAGTCATTAAAAACACTTTTTTAAGCAACACCGACAATGCTTCAATAGCCCTACGTAAAGAGTTACTAACTTCTTGTAATCTTCACACTGTTTTAGACCTCCCATCTGGAACATTTACAGGTGCAGGCGTTAAAACAGTAGTCCTCTTTTTTGACAAGGGTGTTAGTACGAAAAAAGTCTGGTTTTATCAGCTTAATCTTGATAGAAATCTAGGAAAAACAAATCCTCTAAACGAGAAAGATTTAGCAGAGTTTGTAGAGTTACAAAAGAGAAAAGCTGAGAGTGAGAACTCTTGGACTCTTGACCTTAAAGATATAGACCAAAGCACCTACGACCTCAGTGCAAAAAACCCAAACACGCCAGAAGAAGCCCCACTAAGAACGCCGAGTGAGATTTTAAACGCTATGGCGAAGCTTGATAGAGAGAGTGAAGAGATTTTGAAAACTATTAAAGGCTTAGTATGAGTCACATTAAAAATGAAAGGGTGACAAACTGTCACCCTTTCATATATAATAATATCAGTTGTCAAGGATTACTTGACAACTGGGTTTTAGGGGTAGTTCGTGGGTAGTGGTTTGAGAGAGGGGTGGGAAGTTCGGAAACTTGGGGAGGTTTGTGAAATTCACAATGGTTCTACGCCTTTACGAACAAAAAAAGAGTATTGGGAAGATGGAACTATTAATTGGTTTACTATTAATGATATTAGAACTCAAGGACGAGTTATTGAATATACAAGACAAACAATTTCTGAGGATGGATTCAAAAATAGTTCTTTAAAAATATTACCTATCAATACAATTTTACTTTGCTGTACTGCTTCAGTTGGTGAATTCGCAATCACTAAAATTGAACTAACCACAAATCAACAATTTAATGGATTAGTCATTAAAAACACAGAACAGTTAGTACCTAAATTTTTATATTATTTTTCTTCTTCATTGAAAAAACTGTTATTAAATCTTAGTGGTAAAGCCACGATAGATTTTGTTTCTATGACTAAACTAAAAAAAATAGAAGTTCCACTGCCCCCACTCCAAGAACAAGAAAAGATAGTGGCGATTTTGGATGAGGCTTTTTTGGCTATTGAGCAGGCTAAGACAAATGCTCAGACAAATTTACAAAATGCCAAAGAGCTTTTTGAATCTTATCTGCAAGGGGTCTTTGAGAATAAAAATGATAATTGGGAAGAGAAAAGATTAGGAGATACTGAGTTAATTAAAATTGTTGATGGGGATAGAGGAAAAAATTATCCGACAAAAAAAGACTTTTTGGAAGATGGATTTTGTTTATTTATGAATACAAAAAATGTAAGAGTTGATGGTTTTAAATTTAATACTACTATGTTTATAAATAAAGAAAAAGATATAAGTATGGGAAAGGGTAAACTACAGAGACACGATGTTGTTATGACAACTCGTGGTACTATTGGTAATATTGGAATATATGATGAAAAAATTCCCTATGATAATATTAGAATTAATTCAGGAATGCTTATTTTTCGCCCAAATCAGGAACAAATAACATCTAAATACTTATTTGAATTATTTCGCTCAGGAATTATAAAATCTCAAATTAAAAAACATGTATCAGGTGCTGCACAGCCTCAATTACCTATCAAAACACTCGTTAATTTTAATATACCAATTCCTAAATCACTCCAAACACAAAAACAAATAGTAAAAAAATTAAACACTCTCCAAGAAGAGACAAAAAAATTAGAGTCCATCTACACCCAAAAGCTCCTTGACCTAGAAGAACTCAAAAAGTCTCTTTTGCAAAAAGCTTTTAATGGGGAACTTTTATAACTGAAGAAGTTGAAAGTCACATAGGGACAATTTGTCCCCAGCTAAAAAATGTTTAATTTAAAACAAAGGAATCCATAATATGCCAAATAAAAATGATATTAAAATAACTAAAGCCTACAACGTCCCCAATTTGGGTACAGTTGAAAATTATTTACATTTCCATTTGTAACTAAAAAGTGGTATCATACACTATGAGCAAAAAAAGTAAACTAATAAAAAAGTTTTTAGAAAAACCCCTGAGAAAGGATTTGACTTTTAGTGAGTTGAAGAGTCTTCTTCTCTCTTGTGGATTTTTGCAACTTGAAGGTGCTGGTTCTGCTGTAAAGTTTTACCATAAAGAGAGTGATATGCTCATAAACTTGCACAAACCACACCCTTCAGATATTTTAAAAGTTTATATTGTTAAACAGATACAGAGTAAAATAGAGGAGATTTGTCATGGCTAATACTATAGAATACAAGGGCTATATAGGGAGCATAGAGTACTCACCAGAGGATAAATGCTTTTTTGGAAAGTTAAAGATGATAGATGACTTAGTCACTTTTGAAGCGACAACTGCTGATGAACTTGAAAACAATTTTCACAATGCAGTTGATGAGTACCTCCTGACTTGTAAAGAACTAAACAGAGAACCTCAAAAGACCTATAGAGGGGTTTTCAATGTTAGAATCGACCCATCTTTACATAAACAGATATACAAAGAAGCCCTCAAAGCAGGAATATCACTTAATACCTTTGTACAACAAGTACTAAAAAATCAAGTTTTACCTCATAGTGCCTAAAATGAACGAGTCCCAAACAAGAGCCATTCTTATAGACCCTAAGCTAAGAGAGGCGGGTTGGGGTGTTGTTGCTGAGAGTCAGATACTGCGTGAGGAGAATGTTTGTCGCATTACAGATGGTCGTATCCAAGCTGGAGGTAGTCGTACTAAGCCCCTTATCGCTGACTATATCTTAGTTTACAAGGGTGTAAAACTCGCCGTAGTAGAAGCTAAACGCAGAGAGCTTGATGTGAGGGAGGGAGTGGCTCAAGCGAAACTCTATGCACAAAAACTCTCGCTTCAACACACTTACTCTACAAATGGCGATGCTATTTATGCCATAGATATGCTCAGTGGTGAAGAGGGATTCGTAGAAAACTATCCTACACCTGATGCACTTTGGGCTAAAAGTTATGAGAGAGAAAATGAGTGGAGAGAGAAGTTTTCTCTTGTTCCTTTTGAGAGTAGAAGTGGCTCATGGCAACCACGATATTATCAAGAGATAGCCGTACAGAAAACTTTAAACGCCATCGCAGAGGATAAAACGCGACTCCTTTTAACTCTAGCCACAGGAACAGGAAAAACAGCTATCGCATTTCAGATAGCTTGGAAACTCTTCCAAACGCGATGGACTCTAGGGCGCGATGGTAAACGCCGACCTCGCATACTTTTTTTAGCAGATAGAAACATACTCGCTGACCAAGCTTTTAACTCTTTTGGGGCATTTCCTGAAGATGCTATGGTTCGAATAAAACCTAAAGAGATTAAGAAAAGTGGTCGTGTTCCTACTAATGGAAGTCTGTTTTTTACGATATTTCAGTCCTTTGTGAGTGGCAGTGATGCAGAGGGAAATCCTCAAGAAAACTACGGACAGTACCCCAAAGATTATTTTGATTTTATCATCATTGATGAGTGTCATCGTGGTGGGGCGAACGATGAGGGAAACTGGAGAAATATACTTGAGTACTTTAGCCCTGCCGTGCAGTTAGGACTCACAGCCACCCCTAAACGCAAGGACAATGTAGACACTTACAAGTACTTCGGTGAGCCTTTCTACATCTACTCTCTCAAAGATGGCATAAACGATGGCTTTTTAACGCCGTTTAAAGTTAAACGCATCAAAACTACTCTTGATGATTATATCTTTACGAGTGATGACAAGCTGATAGATGGAGAGATAGAAGAGGGAAAACTCTACACAGAGAGTGACTTTAACAAGAGCATAGAGATACGAGAGAGAGAAGCCAAACGTGTCAAGATCTTTATGGATGATGCCAAAGAGGATGAAAAAACCATCATATTTTGTGCGACACAAGAGCATGCTTCGATAGTTCGTGACCTTGTAAACCAGTACAAACAAAAGAGTAAAGATATAAACTATTGTGTAAGAGTCACGGCAAATGATGGCGAAATAGGTGAGCAGTTTTTACGAGAGTTTCAAGACAATGAAAAACTCATCCCGACTATACTCACTACCTCTCAAAAACTCTCAACAGGAGTCGATGCTAGAAATATTCGCAACATCGTGCTTATGCGACCAGTAAACCAAATCATAGAGTTTAAGCAGATAGTAGGTCGAGGGACACGGCTTTTTGAGGGGAAAGAGTTTTTTACTATTTATGATTTTGTAGATGCTTATGTAAGGTTTAGTGACCCTGAGTGGGATGGTGAGCCACTTGAACCTGAGCCTATCACTAAACCCAAAGAGCCTAAAACGCCACCATCCTCAAGAGCACCCTCACAGCCACGACCAAAGAAGATAAAGATAAAACTCGCCGATGGCAAAGAGCGAGAGATAGAGTTCATGAGTGCTACCTCTTTTTGGGGTGCAGATGGACAACCCATCTCAGCCCAAACTTTTTTAGAAAATCTTTTTGGAGAACTACCTAAGTTTTTTAAAGATGAGAAAGAGTTACGAGAGATATGGTCGAAGCCACTTACTCGAAAAGTTCTTTTAGAAAAACTGAGTGAAGAGGGCTTTGGCATTGAGGAGTTAAATACACTCAAGCGACTTATAAACGCAGAGAAGAGTGATATTTTTGATGTGCTAAAGTATGTTTTTGATAGTGACTCTGCTCCATTATCCCGTCAAGAGAGAGTTGATAGTGCGAAAAAGAGTATCTTTGCCCTGCTCAATCCTCTCCAGTCGGAGTTTATAGAGTTCGTTTTAAGCAAATATGTCCAGAGTGGCGTTGAGGAGTTGAGCCAAGATAAACTCAAAACACTCCTTGAAATAAAGTACCAATCCCTAGAAGATGCAAAGGCTATTTTAGGGGAAGTCAAAGAGATAAGCACTCTCTTTGTAGAGTTTCAGAAGTATCTCTACTTTCAAAAAAGTGCCTAAATAAATCAAAGGAAAAAGATGAAAACATACAATATATTTACAGATAAACAAGACCAACTCCCACAAGGAAATGCTGACTTTCTACTCGCGGGTAGTGTTACAAAAACATGTGAGATAGAGGGTATAACGCAAGCAGGTATTCCTGGAAAAATTCCCTACACACCTACACTTGATGCAGAGTTTATCACAACGCAGAAGCTTTTTTCTATGCCAGAGATAGCTGAAACGCCAAGTGGTGTGCCATCTCCTGCACTGATAACACGAGCCGTGCATAATCTTCATGCTTTTAGCAGTGTAGAGATTTTAGATATAGGTTTGGAGATAAAACCTCAACAGACTCAGCTCCATAACTTCGACATCAAACCATCAGACTCCATCGTTACAGGCGCAAATATAGACGCCAAAGAGGTGTTTGAAAAAGGTATGGCGTTTGGTCGCTCTTATGAACTAAAAGGCTCTTATCTTATCCTCGCTGAATCCACTCCTAGTGGTACGACAACTGCCACAGCTTCAGCCCTAGCTCTTGGCTATGATGTGAGAGAGGACTTCTCTTCTAGCTTTTTAGATGTACCAAATAGTGTACGTGAGCAGACTATAAACGCGACACTTGCACTTATAAACGATGATATGAGCAACTTTGAAAAACTCTCTATCGTGAGTGATAATATGCTTCTCTTTTGTGCAGGATTTTTACTTGAAGCTAGTCGCCGTTTTCATGTAGTCCTTGCAGGTGGTACACAGATGGCAGCTTCTCTTCTTATAGCTGACAAACTCAGAGAAGATGTGCTTATGCGCCTAAAGTCAGAAAATATTACTCTCGCCACAACAGCATGGGTAGCCAAAGACAAAAACTCAAATCTCAAACATATCTTAGAGCAACTTAGCTACACACCTCATGCCATCTATACAGAGTTCTCTTTCGCAAATGCAGAGATACCCGTCCTTAAAATGTATGATGAGGGTGAAGCTAAAGAGGGTGTAGGTGCTGGTGCAGCACTAGCCTATGCTAACACTAACAAGCTTACTAACAAGGAAGTGTTAGAGGCTGTTGAGCTTATCATCTACTCGATGTAAGCTTTTCATCTTCAAAGAGAGGGAGAGAAAAGTTACTTTTTATATATAATTCGTTACAATAAAATATTATTATTATATAATCGAGGAATTTTTATGTTTAAATCTGTTAAGTCCAAAGTAATCTTTGCTGTTTTATCTCTTAGTATCTTAGGGCTAATCTCGATTTCTTATTACCTCTCTTCTACACTCTCAAATCTCTCAAATACAACAAGCAAGCAATCTCTAAGTATGCTTAGTGAGTCCATCTATCAAACAATGACAACAAGTATGATGCTAGGGGATCCTCAGGTTGTAGAGTCCACACTACACACTGCAAAGAGTATTGATGGCATCGACTCTTTGACAATAGCAAAATCAAAAGCTGTTTTAGAAGTATATGCACCTACTGAAAATTTTACAACTAATCCTATCCTACTAGATGTTTTACAAAACAAAAAAACAATGACAATAGAAAAAGATGTGAATGGACATCATACTATTCGTATGATTAGACCAATGGTAGCAGAGAAGAGATGTCTTAGCTGTCACTACAATGCAGAAGTAGGTTATACACTTGGAGCTATGGACTTAGTCCTCTCTTTAGATAAAAATGATGCTACAATCTCTAAGACAAATATGACACTTATCCTCTCTCTTCTTGTATCTGCTCTTCTTTTTGCTATCATTGTGGGTATGTTTTTTGTTAAGGAGATATTTACTCCACTAGATATGCTCAAAGAGAAGATAGCTGACCTCGTTCGTGGAGATAAAGACCTCACCAAACGCCTTGCACACAAAAAGGGCAATGAGTTTGGTGATGCTGCAGAAGAGGTAAATCACTTTATCGCAACTATTCAAGAGACGATAAACATCGTTAAAGATTTAGGAAAGGAAAACTCTAATATCGCGACTGAGATAGATATAAGTGTCAGCACTATCGTACAATCTATCAATGATGTAAGTGATAAGAT
The DNA here is from genome assembly GCA_027056465.1 of Sulfurimonas sp. Classification (GTDB taxonomy): domain Bacteria; phylum Campylobacterota; class Campylobacteria; order Campylobacterales; family Sulfurimonadaceae; genus Sulfurimonas. Next base: position 249 of record JALUKS010000111.1, on the reverse strand, counting down.
GCACCAAAATGCGAACAATGTAGAAGCTCTTTCTACTGCAAATAGAACAAGTGTTGTGAGTATCGAGAGTGATCTCATCCGTTTGGTAGAAGTAGCTTCAAGACTACAAAATACTATTGATGAGTTTAAGAGTTAAAGGCTCTTAAATATCATCTTTATTTATCGCAATGCCATTATCTTCTAAAGCATATATCAAATCAACACTATTTATTTTTTCAAAATTCGCTAACATCCTCTTTCTTAAGTATG
>JALUKS010000110.1 GCA_027056465.1 Sulfurimonas sp. | reverse complement strand
TAAACTCTTTTTTACTAAGTCCAAATACATCTCGTATAAGCTCTGCATCACTTTTGTAGTTGTAAGGCATAATACCTTTGCTCTCTTTGAGAAGAGCAAGAACTTTATCGTTACTGCCACCACTTTTCTTACTTCCTGGTTTTCTAAGAGTAAGGTCAATATTGCCATCTTTTCGTACACTCTTTACATAGGCAGTTCGTTTTTCTCCAAGTTCAATTGTTTCAAAAATTTCATTATGATAGATAAGACCTTCATATTTGTCATTTACTATACATTTAAAACCGAGTGGTGTTCTTTGGATAATGAGTATTTCAACAACTTTATTTGCTGCTAGTCCAACTACTTTTTTCTCTAAGAAGTCACCAATTTTTTCAGTGCCTACAAGTCGATGTGTTCTCTCATCATAGATGACTTTGAGGAATCTTTTATCACCCACTTTAAAAGGTGTCTTTTGAAACATATTTGGTACAAGAAGATCTTTAGAAAGGTTCCAGTCCATAAATGCACCAAAGGGTGCTGTATCGACTACTTTAAAAAGTGCCATCTCATCGAGCATAGCTGTAGGTTTATTTGTTGTAGCTACAAGTCTATCTTCTGAGTCAGTATAGAGAAAGACATCAAGAAGCATACCTTCTTTCATCTCTTGAGTGAGGTATGGGCCAGGGAGTAGAACATCATTTCCATCCTGTGCCATCATGTAGGCACCTGGAGTTGTAAGTCTGTCGATAACTAGTGTGTTGATTTCGCCGAGTTCTAAATTATAACTCTGTCTGTTTTCTGTCATTTTGGTTTTTCCGTCTATTTGAATTTATTCGAAATTATACCATTTTTTTAGAGTTCTAAAATATCTCTTGTGATAGGAATAAGTTCCATCTTAATAGTTTTGATAAATCTATCAAGAGCTGTAGCGTTATGTGTCTCTAAATCATCATACTCTATCTGGATAACTATGGTCTCATCTGAAAACTCTTTTGTAAACTTTCCGGCACTACTGCTAAGTGCTATAACTAAGTCATACTCTCTATCTTGTACTTGATTGAGTGTTTTAGAACTGTACTCATCATGCCATGAGCCATCTTTAACAAGAGCAGATTTTACATTTTTATCAATGGGTTTACTTTTTTTAACAGCGGCACTCTCAACACTTACATCTTTTACATAGTGGTTGAGAACTGCTTGTGCAATTATGGAGATTTTGGAGTTGTCATCACATAACATGAGGATATTTTTACTCATTCATAGCCTTTTTATTTGTAATTGTAGCAGATTAAATCTTTGTTCTGTTTATATGTAATACTCTTGCCCAACTGTTTTACAGTAAGATCCAAGCATAGCATGTTCAAAGTCATTGTTGGTTGCATACTCATAGCCAAATGTCTTTGCCCACATCTGATGCTCTTCCATGCAGAGGTAAAAGAAAACTTTATCCTCTCCCTTGTGCCATGGAGCAAAACTCTCATAGGCATGCTTAAACATCTCCTCTTTTGTGGCATTGGGATAAGATGTTTTACCACTTGCATCGACATGAGGAATTTGTGTGATTTTTGTATGAAACTCACGACCTCGTAGTTGCTTGATAACGGGCTTGATAAATGTCAATGTACCGAAGCTTACAAGAGCTACTTCTTGAGGGAGAAACTCTTCTATAAGTCGCTCATAAACTTTTTTGTACTCATTAAGATAGCCAACATACTCTACTATAGGATGAAAGTGAAAGCCAATTTTGACACCCTTGTCCGCGAGTTTTCTAGCTGCATTAATGCGTTTATCAAGTGAAGCAGTAAGATGCTCTTCATTATCTATAATGGTAGGTGTATTGAGACTCCAAGTACAGAGAATATTTTTAGGTAAATCGTTCTCTAAAAAGTAGCTAACGTTATCACTTTTTGTTTTAAATTCTAAGATAACATTAGGGTTAGCAAAGGCAAACGCGAAGAGGGCATCAAGCACTCCCTCACGGTTCCCAAACATAAGTGAATCACTCGCTTGACCTGTCCCTATGTGATAAGTTTTGTTAGGGTCAAGTTCAAGATTTAAGAGTTTATCTTTAAAGCTACTATCAAATGTGATTGTGTTTTGGTTATAAAAACTTTGTATAGAGCAGTAAGAGCAGTCAAAACCACAAGACTCTACGGCATCAAGAGTTAAAAGGTTACAGCATCTTGTTTTTTCACTTGCAACAGGACATAAACCTAATCCAAAACCTTGCTTTTCTGCCACCTTAAAGGTGAACTTTTGCTCTTTTGGAATATTTTTAAGAGTAAAATTCTCATAAGAATTGATAGAGTTTTGTATATTCTCATAAGCTTCTCTGAGTTGATTGAAAACTACTTTTCTCTGTGGATGTTCAGGAAAGATAATCTTGATGCGTTTCTCATCCCACATCCCTAAGTCTCTTGCAATATTTATGATTTGTTTAAGCTCTTGATGAGAAAACTTATACTCAAAGGCCTTGGTCTGTATAAACTCCTGCTCATCAAGTGGGAGTTGTGTAAAAAATGTATTTTGTATTGCTTTTGCAAATTTTTCGCTATATGAATTCATAAGCGAATTTTAGCGAAATTCTCTTAATCAAGTAAGTAGCTTATAAAAATATGACAAAATGCAATATAATTGAGATAAAAAACTGTTTTAAATTATAATTACTTTACTATTACTATAGGAGTTGATTATGATTTTAGGAAAATGCCCTTATTGCGAGGATGGTCAGATAGAAGTACGAGATAAAGAAGTGAGTGGGAAAAAGGTGAAACTCTATGCCTGCTCAAACGCCAACTGGAAAACAGAAGATGGAGAGGTATTTGAACTGACAGAAGATGCTAGTTGTGACTTTAAAATCTGGCAAAACTCTTTAGCGAAGTATGGAAAATGGCTTCAATATAAAGATATACGAACACTTTTAGCTGGGGAAGATTTAGAGTTAGAATTCTTGAGTAAGAAGTATGGTAAAAAAGTTTATTATAAGAAGTTTGTAGTGCTAAATCAGGAATATGGAGTGAGTATTCTTTGGGATTAAGCACTTCTTAATAAAACTTTTAAATATGTTTGGGTATAATTCTCATCCGCTTTGCTGTTTTAACAAACAAGAGAGTATTTCTATCTTTATATATACTATATAGATAAAAGTATTGGCAAGCTAAAAATTCTCTATTTTGAGAAACGAAAGTTTTCTTGCCTAAGAGCAGTGAAGATGTACAAACAAAGGACTACTTATGAAAGTAAGAGCTTCAGTTAAGAAGATGTGTGACGATTGTAAAA
>JALUKS010000109.1 GCA_027056465.1 Sulfurimonas sp. | reverse complement strand
GCCACTACTAAAAGGAGTTTGAGCAGTTTTGCTTCATCCTCTGTTCCTATCATTCTAACATCATAGTAGAACTTATGTAGAGATGCTGCTAGTGACTTTAAGTACTCAGGCAACTTCTGTACTTGGCGAGAGGTAAACGCATCCTCGACAACTTCAGGAAGTAAGAGTGCATCAAAGAGCAATGTATCTGCGTTTTCGCCTAAGTTTTTAAGCGTCGCGTTTGCAATATCTTCTTTAGTCAGAGTCGCCTTACTTAGTAGCGTTTGAATACGAGCATGTGCATACTGAATGTAAAAAATAGGGTTTGAGCTATCTTGCTTCTTAAACTCAGCAAGGTCAAACTCTAACGCAGTGTCAGACTTCTTAGAAGCGAAGATAAAACGCAGGGCATCACTCCCTATCTCTTCAACTATATCACTCATAAGTATAACATTACCAGCACGTTTACTCATCTTGTATGGTTCGCCATCTTTGAGGAGGCTTACCATCTGTGCTAAAAGCACTTCAAGTTTGTTTGAGTCGTAGCCTAGAAAGTCTATCGCTGCGTTTACACGAGTGATGTAACCATGGTGATCAGCTCCCCAGATGTTGATGTAGTGGTCATAACCGCGTTCAAATTTTTGGTTATGATAGACAATATCCCCTGCTAGATAAGTAGGACGTCCATCATCACGGACAACAACTCTATCATGATCATCGCCTTTTGACTCTGACTTGATGAAGAGTTTTCCCTCTGCTTTATAGACATTATCGCCCATCTTCTCCATGACTCTATCCCAGTCACTATAGAGACCAGACTCATGTACAAAAGTATCGAAGTGGATATTTGTCTCTGCTAAAGAGTCAACAACTATATCCATAACTCTATCTTTAGCCCACATAGCAAGCTCTTTTTGCCGAGTTACATCATCTAAAATCTCTACACCAAAATGCTCTTTAGCACCTAAAGCGAGAGCTTCTAAATACTCTCCACGATAGTAAGATTCAGGATAGACTACATCTGCCTCTTTGAGGATATTTTCACGAGCATAGAGTTGGATAGAAAGCCCTAAAAGGTCTATCTGATTTCCAGCATCATTGACATAGTACTCAGCAGTGATGTCATAGCCTAAGTGCTTTGCTAAACGGTAAAGAGTATCACCATAGACAGCACCACGAGCATGACCGATATGAAGAGGTCCCGTAGGATTTGCAGAGACATACTCTAAGAGAATTTTCTCTTGTTTATCGCCTTTTGCAAATTCTGATGGGTTATCTAATGCCCATGAAGCATACTCAGCTAAAAAGTTCTCACTTAAACGGAAGTTTAGGTAACCTTTTACAGATTCAACACTTGAGAACTCCTCTACTTCACCAAATGATGCTGCAAGTTCTTCGGCAATAACCATTGGGGATTTTCTAAGTTCTTTAGCGAGGGAAAACGCAATAGGAGTCGCGAAGTGACCGAAAGAACGGTCACGCGGTTTTTCTAAAACAACCTCACGACCCAGTTTTTCGCGCAAAAGCGCCGATACACGTTGATTCAAAGTCTTATGCTTGTGTAGTTGTTTTTGGAGCTTCAGTAGATGCTACTTCTGACTCGCCTTCAACTTTTTTAGGAGCTTCTTGAGCTACCGCCTCATCAACTTCATTCATCTCTGACTTAAAGTTTTTAATCCCTTTTCCGAGACCCTTTGCTAATTCTGGTATCTTTTTTGCTCCAAAAAGTAGCACAATAATTCCAAATATTATTAATAATTCTGATCCACTAGGCATGCCCATAATTCTTTCCTTGTTTAAAATTCATTTCGTGTAGTATAGCTTAAACTTTCTGTAACTTCTCTTACTCCATATCTTCCCACTGCTGAACAAATTCGTTTATCCTGTCATTTGGGATTTTTAGTCGTGCTGTTATAGCGATTTGGTGTAGTACATCTGCCGCTGTATCTAAATCATCATTTACTACGATAAAATCATACTCTGATGTTCTCTGTATCTCACGAGTTGCCATTTTTATACGACCAGCTATCACCTCTTGCGTATCCGTAGAGCGATTTTCTAGTCTGCGTTTGAGTTCTGAGAGTGTTGGGGGCGTGATAAATACAGAGGTAGTTATATCGCCTAAACGGTTTTTAACTGCCATATTTCCTTGTACATCTATGTCAAAGATGACAAGCTTTCCCTCTGAGAGAGCTTTTCTAACAGGGCGAAGAGATGTACCGTAGTAGTTTCCATGCACAGTAGCATACTCTAAAAAGTTATCGTTCTCTATATCTTTTTGAAAACTCTCTTTCGTGACAAAATGGTAGTGGACACCCTCTACTTCTCCCTCACGAGGAGGACGGGTAGTCGTAGATATAGAGAAGTAGTAATCTCCTATATCCTTATCTATTTTGTTTATAAGAGAGCTTTTTCCTGCTCCACTAGGACCTGAAAGGACTAAAACTACACCATTTTTTTCTATCATTAGTTATCTCCAAAAGTAATGTTAATGCTTATCTTCATCCCTTTCATAGATGCAGCAACTTTTTTGTCACTAAGAACTGTTAGAAGATTTTTAAGGGCTTCGATACCCGATGGAGTATCTGTAGATACTATCTCTTGACTTAACTCTTCTTGCTCTTGAACAATTTCCTCTTCATTTTCAACAATCTCTTCTACTTCTGGTACTTCTACATCTTCTTCAAGTTCTTCAACATCTTCACCGACTGCTATTTTCAAATCTCTACTTGTTAATCCATCTAAAGAGTCTATATCGCTCGCCACTATCTCAAGAAGTGTCTCATCATCTACTTCACTCTCAAGCTCTTCTTCGCTCAACTCTTCAACAGCACTCTCAATCTGTGACTCTAAGTCTTGCTCTACTTCTTCGGGTTCTAATGCTTCAGGTTCTTCAACTTCAGCTTCAGTTTCTAACTCTTCTGTAAAATTATCTTCAAGCGATAATTCTTCAGTATCTTCTTCAGTATCTTCTTCTGATTCTTCTTCAGCTTCAAGTTCTAACTCATCTTCTGACTCTAGCATTTCTTCCTCAGCTTCGGCAACTTCCTCTGTTTCCTCAAGTTCTAGCCCTTCAAGCGCTAAATCATCAGTCTCTTCTATCTCAGGTAATACTTCTTCTTCAGGAGCAAGCTCTTCTGCAAAAGAATCAAAATCAAGTTCTTCAGAGTCATCAAAATCATCTAAATCTAAATCTTCGAGATCTTCTAGATCATTTGATTCATCTTCAGTCTCTTCAAGAAGATTTTTTACTTTCTGTGCCTCTTCATCATCTAAAATAGGCTCACTCAGTTCCATCTCTTCTAAATCTGTTAGATCAATATCTTCATCATCCAAGTTATCAAGGTCTTCAAGTCCATCTAGCTCTTCTGCTTCATCATCCAAGTTATCAAGGTCCTCAAGTCCATCTAGTTCTTCTGCCTCACTATTTTCTTCATCTAATGAAACAAAATCTTCTTCTAACGTTTCTTTTGCAAGTCTTGAAAATATCTCTACAAGATCAGTTGGTAAAAAGGGCTTTTTAAGAATTTGAGTAAATTCCTCTTCCTCTTTTACATCACGAGAGCAGATATAAAGTGACTTTGTGTACACTATCTTTTCATTCAGTTTTATATAGAGGTCATCACTAAATAGAGTGTCATCAATCACAAGTAAATCATATTTACTTTGTGAAATTTCCTCTAATGAGCTTACCACTTCTAACTCATCTGAAGTTTTTTGTGCACTAAGTGTAACGAGTTTGTTGACAACTGGATTATTATTTACGAGAAGTATTTTCATACCTTATCCTTAAAGAAGAGAATTAGCAATTATTGTATAACAATAATCATATTATTGTATCTAAAAAAACTAAAAAAACATTGTTAATGCGTTAAAAGCTTCCATCATTTGCCCTTTTAGTATCAACATACTTGATGTAAAGGTAGCAATTAGTACAACAAATGCTACCATAATTTTAATAGGAAAACCAATAACAAGGAGATTGAACTGCGGCATAGTTTTCATTAGCATTCCAAATATGACATCAGCAAGCCATGAGAGTGCGATAATAGGGAATGCTATCATGAAGCCAACTATAAACATATTTGAAGCAGCATTAATGACATAATGGAAAATATTCTCACTCATCATAAATCCACCCAAAGGTACTTTCTGAAGAGAAGTGTTTATAAAAAGAAGTACCCAATGGTGTAAATTTAATGTAAGTAAAACCATAAGCCCCATCAACGATAAAAACTGAGAGATGATAGGCATAGAGACACCTGTTTGCGGATCTATAGCACTCGCCATTGAAAATCCCATCATAAAAGAGATAATACCCCCAGCAAAAGTGATAACATTATAAGCAAGTTGTAGCATAATACCCACCACTAAACCAAGCATAAATTCACTCAAAATTGCAAGTATAATGGAGGGCATATTAATAGGAATAGCTAAAGGAGGCATAGAGGGATAAAAAACGATTGTGAAGAGAAAAGCCATAGATGCCTTGATATTCATAGGAATATTTTTATGTGAAAAAATTGGTACTGCTAGAAAAAGTGCTGCTATACGAAAAAAAAGCAGCATAAAGCCAACTATATAATCTGCACTAAATATCTGAGCCCACTCCATGCTACTCTCTTTTACTGAAGCTGTTGAAGTTTTCTATCTTCTAGTTTATAAACTTTTTGACACTTGTGTGCAAGATTTTCATCGTGGGTAACGAGTATCATTCCTGCATTTTTATCTCTACAGTACTCAAAAAAGAGTTCCATAACTTCATCTGCTGTTTTGTTATCAAGATTTCCTGTTGGTTCATCTGCAAAGATAATTTTAGGTTGTTTCGTCATAACGCGAGCTATTGAGACACGTTGCTGTTGTCCGCCTGAAAGTTTTGTTACCCTATTGTGAATGACTTCTTGTATCTTGAGGCGTTCAAGTAGGATTTCATCTATTTTACTTTGCGAAAGTATTTCTGACACTTCAAGATTTTCATAAGCGCTAAAACCATTAAAAAGATAATGAGATTGAAAGATAAGACCTAAATCATGGCGTTTGATTTCACCCAATCTTTTTTTACTCATTTTCTCTATATCTTCACCAAAAAGAGAAACACTCCCCTCATCTTGTGTAAGAAGTGTAGAGAGTATATGAAGCAGAGTAGATTTTCCACTCCCACTCATCCCTATAATAGCAATAGTTTCACCAGAGTTTAACTCTAAGGCAACATCAGAAAAAAGTTTGTATTCAAAAGTATGTGATAGATTATTTGCAGATAGTAAATTCATAAGGAGATTATAGCAAAATATTGCCAAATATTTGGCAAAAAAAAAGGTTAAGACCGAAGCCTTAACCTTAGAGAGAAAAAGAAAAAATTAATCCTTAAGGATTACGCCATTTGTGCAGCAACTTCTGCAGCAAAATCGTCTTCAGCTTTCTCTATACCTTCACCTACTTCAAGGCGAATAAATTCAGTTATTTCAGCAGTTCCGCCAGCAGCTTTAGCAGCTTTTTCAAGTGCTTGTGCTACTGTAAGCTTGTCATCCATAACAAAGTTTTGATCAAGAAGACACTGCTCTTTATCAAGAGTAGAGTTATCAGAGATAAAACGAGCTAAAGATCCAGGAACAATTTTGTCCCAGATTTTTTCTGGCTTGTTTTGTGCTTTAAGTTCAGCTTTGATATCAACTTCAGCTTGTGCTAGAACTTCATCAGTAAGTTGGCTCATAGAGACATATGATGGAACATTTTTCTCTTTTTTGCCTAAACGAGCTAACTCGATATTCTCTTTTTTGATAACTTCGATACGCCCAACAGTTTCACTAGCAACATAAGCAGCATCTAAATCTTTATAAGAAAGAGTAGATGGTTTCATGGCAGATGCATGCATAGCAACTTGTTTCATAAATGGACGAAGAGCTTCAGCAGTCTTCTCAGAGTCACATTTCGCAGTAACGATTACCGCAATACGGTTGTTAGAGTGAATGTAACCATTTAAAGAAGTAGTCGCATCAGCAGTTAAAGTAGCAAAACGGCGAAGTTCAATCTTCTCACCGATTTTGATTACTTCTGCTTGAAAAGTTGCCCCAAATGGTGATGCAGTAAATGCAGCAACATCAGCAGGTTGGTTAGCAAATATATCTTCAGCAGTATCTTTTACTAACTTTTGGAAACCTTCATTTTGAGCAACAAAGTCAGTCTCAGAGTTTATCTCTATAACTGTAGCTTTTGAAAAATCATCAGCTATTTTAATTCCTGCAAGACCTTCAGCAGCAACACGATCAGCTTTTTTAGCTGCTTTTGCGATACCACGTTCTTTTAGAAGTTCAGTTGCCTTAGCCATGTCTCCATCAGCTTCAACAAGAACTTTTTTACAATCCATCATCGGAGCATCAGTAGATGCTCTGAGTTCTTTAACCATTGCTGCTGTAACTGCTGCCATGATTATGCTTCCTCTGTAGCTGCTACTGTTTCTTCAGTTGCAGGTGTTTCAGTTGCAGGTGCTTCTGTAGTTTCAGCTACTTCTTCAGTTTGCTCTTCTTCTTCAGCTGGTGCATCTCTTAACGCTTTACCTTCGTTAATAGCTGCAGTCATTTCACGACAGAAAAGTTGAATAGAACGGATAGCATCATCGTTACCTGGAATTGGGTAGTCGATTAAGTCTGGGTCACAGTTAGTATCTAGTGGAGCTACAACTGGAATCTTAAGACAACGAGCTTCAAGAACTGCGATATGCTCTTTCACTGCATCCACTACGAAAAGCATATCAGGAAGTTTTTTCATGTTACGGATACCACCGAAATATGCTTCTAGTTTCACTTTTTGGCGAAGAAGCATAAGCTTCTCTTTCTTAGTAAGAAGATCAATTTGACCATTCTCTTCCATTTCAGAGATAACATCTAGTTTACGGATAGACTTTTGAATAGTTGGGAAGTTAGTAAGCATACCACCTAACCATCTGTTATCTACATAAGGCATGTTACAGTCAAGTGCTGCTTGTTTTACAGAGTTACGTGCTTGTTTCTTAGTACCAACGAAAAGAACAGTTTGCCCTTCAGCAGCTGCATCCATAACGATAGTATAAGTGTTACGGAAATAACGTAAAGTCTTTTGTAAGTCAATTATATAAATATTCTTACGAACACCAAAAATATATTTTTTCATTTTCGGGTTCCAACGACGAGTTTGGTGTCCGAAGTGTACACCACATTCTAATAGGTCTTTCATAGTTACCATAGGGTAATCCTTAAGGGCTTTTTTTCAAGCCAGAAATTTGTTAGTTTACTTTGAAAATGTCGGACAATTAATCTCTAAAAAGAGGGTTGCACTAACTTTTGACACTGTCTGTTTAATATTCTCAACTACATTTAAAGAAGAAAAATCCGCGAATTATACTCAAAAAATGTTTAACTTTAGCTTTTAGCTTGTAACTCATCTAATGCTGCTTTTACTTTAGCTACATGCTCTTTGACTCTGACTTTTTCAAAAACTGTTTTTACTACACCCTCTGGATCTATGATAAAAGTAGAGCGAACGATGCCCATATACTCTTTACCGTAGTTTTTCTTCAGTTGCCAAACGCCATACTCTTGCATCATTTCAGTTGACTCATCACTTAAAAGTGTAATGCCTAACTCTTTCTTCTCTATAAAGTTACGATGTTTTTTTGTGCTATCTGCGCTTACACCTAATATGATGGCGTTTAAGTCACCAAACTCTGGTGCAGACTCAGTAAACTCACAAGCTTCTGTGGTACACCCTGGTGTATTATCACGAGGATAAAAGTAGAGAACTATCCATTTACCTTTTAAATCACGAGAGCAAATCTCAATATCATCTTGGTTTGGGAGACAAAACTCCGGTGCTTTTTCATCAATTTTTATCATTATAATTTTTCCTTTATTTTTTATAACTGACCTTACGGACTAAATATAACTTGAATGGTTTTATGGGTATGTAGTTGCAAGGCAGAACTTTGCAGGACTAATAAGTTAATCCAATAAGTTTTAACGAAGTCAAATGCATACCCATAAAGCCACCCGTAGGGCAAAACCCAAAATGGCATCTTGACTTCGTTAGATTCATTTGAATTAACTCGTTAGTCCTACATAAATCTGCCTTGCAATATACCATTTTGGATTTTGTTCAAGCTATGTTTAGTCCGTAAGGTCAGTTAGAATACAAAGAGTAGAAGATAGACCCAAATACCTGTAAAAGATGTAAAGATAATCCCTAAAAATGTTTTTATTGCCATCATTTTATGGCGTTTAGAGTAGATACCTGGAATATACCCTTTTTTAAAATGTACATTTCCAGTAATCAGAGTTACACTCCAGTAATAGAGCATAAGCATTGCAATGAGTATATGCACTATAAGTACAACAAGAGTATATGTATAAGAGACATTACTACCTCGCATAAAAGCATCAAATCCACCACCAACACGAACACCTAGCTCAAAGTAAGCAATAACAACCATAGTGAAGATAAAAAGAAAGTTTTGCACTAGAGCATGAAGAAGATACATCTTCTTTCTTGCTAAGATAATAGCCCCATATACAAGCAGAGGTAAAATAGCAACGATAAGAGTCACCATATCCATAAAAAATGGTGCAGATGTTCCCAAAAATCCTGGCTTAAACATATACTCCACTACTCGCTCCCTCTTGTTCTGATTTTATAGTATACAAAAACTAGCACAACTAAAAGTCCTACTACAGCTATAGTTATCTGCTTTAAGTATTGACTTATAAGTTCTTGGTTTTCACCGAATATATATCCTAAAAGTATAAGAACCATTGCCCAAATACCTGCACCTAAGGTTGTATAAAGTGAAAATTCTACTAAGTTCATACGAGCAAGTCCAGCGGGTATGGAGATAAGTTGACGTATGCCGGGGATAAGACGACCTGTAAAAGTGGATATATGCCCATGCTTGGCAAAAAACTCTTCCATTTTAAGAAGTGTTGTCTCTTTAATAAAAAAATACTTTCCATATTTTATCAAGATAGCCCGACCTAGAGTGAGTGCTAAGAAGTAATTTATAAAAGCCCCGACAAGAGAGCCAATAAGAGCCGAGAGAAGGATTAGCCCAATACTCATCTGACCTTGACTTGCTAAATACCCAGCGGGAATAAGTACTATTTCACTAGGAAATGGAACAAAACTACTCTCTATTGCCATCATGATAAATATCCCTATATATCCCCAGTCAAAGATTAAGTTTACTAGAAGTTGTGCATATTCATGTATCATTTTATACCTTTTTTATTAATGATGTAATCATTTTTTTTGCTACATCTTTTTGAGAGTGTGCCAAAAGTTTTATACTTTTTTCTTCTAAGCTAAGAGTGCTTAGTGCTTCAAGAAGTTTAGCATGAAGACTCTCACCCTCTCTTTCACACCAACCCATAGAGTTTTCTACGATAAATGCAGCATTGTAGTACTGATGATCTCCCGCCGCATAAGGATAGGGGACATAAAATGCTGGACAGCCATTTGTTGTCAGCTCCCAAAGTGTACTAGCTCCTGCACGACTGATAGCTAAATCAGCTCGTTGTATCATGGTAGCTAATTCTTTGGTAAATCCATAAAGTTCTACCTCAATACCAAGAGATTTATACTCACTCTCTACTCGCTTAAAGTCAGCTTCACCTGCTTGATGGAGTATCTTTATACCCGCACTACTCAAATCTTTTGCTACATTAAGGGCTAGGTCATTGATAGCTTTCGCCCCATGGCTACCACCTAAGAAAACAATAGTTTTTAATTCATGACGCACTCTTGCTGTTTTATAGAAAATCTCTTTCACAGGGTAGCCTTGTATGTCAGACTGTTCTTCATATGCAGATATAAAAGATTTTGCAAATGGTCTTAAAAGAGTGTTAAGCCTTCCAGCCACTGCATTTTGCTCATGAATAAAGAGTGGTATAAAATGGCTAAGACTTGCAAAAGAAGCAGGTGCAGCAGAGAATCCTCCTACACTGTAAACTGCTTTTATCTTATGCTGTTTCAATAGAGTTCTTGCTTGAAAGAAACCTCTTAGTACCTTAATGAGTGCTAGAACTTTTTTGAGACCTTTTTGATTGACTACACCTGTAGTCTCTAAAAAATAGACATGTGCAAAGTGACTCTTCTCTCCAAAATACTTTCTATCTTGTCCATGTGTAGAGCCGATAAATATCAGCTCATGCCCATCACTAACACCAGCCTCTGCAAGTGCTTCAGCTATCATAAGGTGACCGCCTGTGC
>JALUKS010000108.1 GCA_027056465.1 Sulfurimonas sp. | reverse complement strand
AGTTACTACAATAGATGAATATAACGAACTTGAAAAAATAAATATCAATAGAGAAAATGCTTCTATAATTAGTATTGCAAAGCAATATGGGATTAAAGAAATAGATACTATTTTTAATTTATTTAAACTTTATACAAATGTCAATGAACATGGAAAAATTGATAATCAAGATAGATTTTTAGATGTTGATAATGTTTCTAAATTATATTATGAGGATAAAAAACTTTTAAATTTCGTAATAGATTTTTTAAAAAAAGCAGACATAGGAATATCCGATATAAAAATACATAAGCAAAAAGATGTGGAAACTGGTGATTTAGAGTACTTTCCTGGATTTTATTATAAAGTCAATGAAGAAGATAATTTTTTAACATATTATGAACAATCAAGTGGAACACAATCTTTATATTTACAATTGCATTTTTATATAACTGCGATAAATAATGGTTGGATACTAGCACTAGACGAATTTGATATAAATTTACATCCTGATTTATTACCAATGATTTTAAATATGTTTGAAAATAAAAAGCTAAATACAAAAAATGCACAATTGATATTAACTACTCATAACTACGACATTATGGATAGACTTGGAAAATATAAAACAATTTTAGTAAATAAAGAAGAAAATGAAAGTTTCTTATATAGGTTAGATGAGATTCCTGGCGATATAATACGTAAAAATAGACCAATTAGTCCAATATACAACGCTAATAAAATTGGTGGGAAACCAAAAATCAAGTATTACTATGGGGAATAAAAGAAAAAATAATAGAGCAGAATCATTTCTTGATTCAATACCAAAAGCATCAATTGAAGAATTAACTGATACTTTAGCAGAAAAATCTAAATTTAATTTTGCATATTTTATAAATGATAATAGTGGTCAAGACTTTAGAGATTGGACACAAAAACAACTATATGAATTATTTGATAAATTAAAAGAGTATTCAAAATTTCCTTATCTCATTGGGAAGGACAAAAACAAGGTAACTATCCAGTTTTTGTACAATATAGTCAATTTCCAACTAATACAGAATTTGAAAAACCTAAATCTATTCCACATCAAGCTATTTGGTCAAGATTCCATCTTGAGGGAGACTCAAGGTTAATAGGATTTGTTTTACCCGATGAATATAAAGATACAGAACAAAATAAAAGTGGATTTAGATTTGATATTAATACCTTTTATATAGTGTTTTTAGACAAAAATCATAAGTTTTATATTACTACCTAACTACTACAACAAAACATAGGAACACAATAAATTACCTAGCGGAAATTTATGGTTCTATTCGACCGTTAGCTACACAAGAGGAATATTATGAAGTTATTAACATTTAACATTCAACATGGTGGAGGAACAAGAGTTTCAATAATATTAGATAATGTTTTAAAGCATAATGCAGACACAGTGGTATTAACAGAATTTAGACAAAATAAAAATGCGATAACTATAAAAGAAAACTTATATAAGAATGGATATATTTACAGTAGTTCATCATCTTTAGACCCTAAAAAAAATTCAGTTTTTATTGCATCTAAGTTTCATTTTATCACATCACTTTTTCCATTAGAGTTAAAAGAAGATACACACAGGGCACTATTCGCACAATTTGAAGACATTAATATTCTTGGTGTTTATTTCGCTCAAAAAGAACTAAAAATGAACCTATTTAACTTTATCAATAACAACTTCATTAATTTATTCAATAATAATGGTTTGGTCATTGGTGACTTTAATACTGGAAACTTTTATGAAGATGAAAAAAATGCTACTTTTAGTTGTACTCGCGAATTTAATGAACTTAAAGTAAATGGTTTAGTTGATTCTTGGAGAAGCAGAAATAAAGAAATAAAAGAATTTTCTTGGTATAGTCATGCAGGAAATGGATTTAGAATTGATCATATTTTTTCCACAGCAACAATTAATGATAGAATAAAAAAAATATATTATTCACATGAGGAAAGAGAACAAAAGATAAGCGATCATTCAGCGATGATAGTGGAAATAGCTAACAAAACAGAGTAGTCGCCACGTCTAAATTTTATTAACAATGATACCAATAGTAATACTTTTTCGAGACCGTAAAAAATTCTGTGTCAGCTACCAAAAGTAACACCTAGTTACAGCTCCAAGTACTCATCCAGTCTGCCCTCAAAAAAGATGGCTAATTGCGAAATAGTTTGACTCCAATTGTGTACTGGCTGAGTCCATTTTTCTTTTGCATTTTGTATACCCATATAGAGTAATTTCAGTAGTGAATCTTTATTTGGGAAAGCTCCTTTTGTTTTTGTAAGTTTACGAAATTGTCTATGTATTGATTCAATAATATTTGTAGTGTACATAATCTTTCTTATAGGATATGGATACTTAAAATAGTGAGATAGATTTTCCCATTTACTATTCCAAGAGTTTAAAACTATAGGGTATTTTTTACCCCATTTTTCATCAAGTTTAAGAAGTTCATCTTCAGCAATCTCTTTACTCGTTGCTTGATAAACAAGCTTCAAATCTTTCATGAACTCTTTTTGATCTTTGGATGCTACATATTTCAAAGAGTTTCTAATTTGATGAACTATGCAGAGCTGTACTTCTGTTTTTGGGAAGATAGTTTTAATGGCTTCAGGGAAACCATTGAGTCCATCTACACTTGCAATGAGGATATCTTTTACCCCTCTGTTTTGAAGTTTAGTGAGGACACCTAACCAAAAATTAGCACCTTCACTTTCCCCTATATATAGCCCTAAAACATCCTTCTTACCATCTTTATCCATTCCGAGGACTGTATAGACTGCTTTAGTATCATACTTTCCACCATCTTTAATTTTATAGTGTATTGCATCTAGCCAAACAAAGGTGTATATTGGCTCTAATGGTCGCTCTTGCCACTCTTTGACTTTATTGATTATCTTATCTGTTATATTACTGATAGTGCCTTTAGAAAGCTCTATTTTATACATATCTTCTATATGTTTAGATATATCAGCATAACTCAATCCAAGGGAATACATAGACAAAACTTTCTCTTCTATGTCATCTGTTAAATGGGTCTGATTTCTCTTTACTAATTGTGGTTCAAATGTTCCTGCTCTATCTCTTGGAGTATCAAGTATAAAGCTACCACCCTCTGCTTTTATTGTTTTAGAAGATGTACCATTCTTTCTATTTTTATTGCCTGTAAAAACATCTTGTGCAATATGAGATTCAACTTCTGCTTGAAGTGCAGCTTCTACTAACTGTTTTACCAATGGTGCAAGTACACCATCTTTTCCACTGATACTTTTACCATTCATGATATCAGTAACT
>JALUKS010000107.1 GCA_027056465.1 Sulfurimonas sp. | reverse complement strand
TTAAACCTGGTGCAATATTAATATTTTCCACAGGTCCAGTCGAATCTACTTTATTTGTCACTGGATCAAGATTCCATCCTTGTGCAATAAAACCACCATTATTGACAAAATTTCCACCTGCATCGAATTTAAAATCTCCATCACGAGTATATTTATAGGTATTTCCACCATCAGGAGAGACTATAAAAAATCCATCTCCCTGTATCGCCATATCTGTGTTTTTATCAGTATTTTGTATAGAACCTTGTGAAAAGATTCGTGTTGTTGAATTTGATGTTGTCCCAAGCCCTACTTGTACGGGATTTTTACCACCAATCTGTCCTTGTGGTGCAGTTGCTATAGAACTTGTTTGTGCAAGAAGATTTGAAAAATTTGCACGTGAATATTTAAAACCTGTTGTATTTACATTCGCAATATTATCTGACTCGACATCCATTGCTACTTGGTGTGATTGTAAACCGGTCACACCTGAAGATAATGATCTTAACATTTTAAATCCTTTATGCTATCTTGCTTAAGTTGTAAAATAGCTTCTAATAGTAGAAATTATTAAGCAATTTCTATTCCAATTTTAAGCACTCATATCCAGTGCTTTTTGTAACATCTCATCTGCAGTAGTAATTGATTTTGAGTTTGCATCATAAGAGCGTTGCAATATAATTAAATCAGTAAGACCATAAGTCATATCAACATTTGAACCTTCAAGTTGATTTGAACTTAATGTTGTTCCAATGACATTATTACCCGCTGTATCTTGATAAAACATAGCTTTACCGCTATTTGAAGATGTAGTAAACTGTGTTCCAGAGAGACGATCAAGTCCTTGATCATTTTGAAAATGATAAACAGCAACCTGCCCAACAGAACTCTGTTGTCCATTATCAAAAGAGGCTACAACTTCACCATCTTGATTAATATCATAGCCTATAAGATCTCCACCAGTAAAACCATCAACACTTGTAGATGTAGTGATTCCTGTATTAGTTAAAGAGACTATACCATCAAAGTTTGAGCCTAAGTCTATAGATACGGCAGATCCATTATTATCAATACTTGTTAATGTACTTGAGCTTAAGGTACCCTGTTCATCAAAGGAGACAACGCCGCTCTCAGTGGCATAAATAGTCTCTCCATCTAAAGAGCTTGTAGTCGCTGTTACACTCCACTGAGATCCGGAAGAGGGCTGAGGGTCAAGAGCTTGAAAATCTAATCGTAGTTCATTATTTACACCATTAGCATCGACAACTTTTGTGCTCATACTACGGACTTCTCCATCATTAACAGACCCTATATTTCCTGAAAATTCTGCTGTTGTTGTTGCCTGAGAGGGACAATAGAGTGTATCTGGAAAACGTAATTTATCTTGTTGATCCACATTACTTAATGCTACACTGTCAAGTTGCTTTGTCAGTATATTATCATCACTAATATTACCTCCCATAGTCCCTAAAACATACTCCCCTTCATTAGAAACTAAATTAGAGTTACTATCAAAACCAAAAGCACCATCTCTCGTATATGCTACATCTCCATTATTTTCAACACCGAACCAACCATCTCCTATAATAGCCAAATCCGTATTTCGGTCTGTATTAGTATAAGAACCAGAACCTTCCATCATGGGTGTTGCTTGCAACACGGAACCCATTCCTATAGAGTCTGATGTAGCACTCCCATCAGTTGCTGAGAGAGCACCTTCTAAAAGGGAAGAAAACTCATAATTAGAACCTCGAAAACCTGTTGTACTTACATTCGCAAGGTTGTCTGATACAACATCAATACCATAAGAGCTTGTCTGCATCCCACTAATTCCTGTATAATATGCTTGCATCATGACTCTCTACCTCCGCTAGTATATTTCAGCTATATCTTCTAGGGCAACATACCCCGAAGCTACTTTCGCATATGTCGAACCATTATCAAACTTAATAGATTCAATAGGATATGTCCCAAGTCTCGTAGTAAGGTCTTCCCCAGCTGCATCAGTATAAGAGGCTGTTACATAGTAGATACCTTCATCCACCTCATTTCCTGCTGTATCTTTTCCATCCCAAGTGTAAGTATAAACACCTGCATCACCACTATCTGCCGATATTGTTTTTAATGTATTCCCATTTGAGTCCAATATCTCTATATCTCCAGAAGCTACATCTGATGGAAAATAGAGATCAAAAGTTGCATCTTCTCCCTTAGTATATGAAATAGCATTACTTCCTAAATCCGCAGTTTTTCCTATTGCCGATATAGCTCCAAAGTCACTTGAGGCTGCTAAGGATGTAGATAAGTCTGATAATGCAGTATTTGTGTTATCTGAGGACTCTAAGGATGCAAGTTGTGATGTTTGTGTTAGAATTGTTTCTGTATCTGTTGGGTCAGTTGGATCTTGATTTTGTAACTCCACCAGGAGTAGTGTCATAAAGTCATCATTACTTAAACTTGTTTTATCTTCTGTCTGCGTTGTTGTTGTATAGTCCCCATAAACAGAACTATCTTGTCCGATTGAATTGATTGCCATTATTTATCCTTTTATGCGTAGTTTGGAACTACAATTTCCAAAGAGTTTAAAACCTCTTCATTTTTCTCTTCATTATCGAAGTAGTTATACTGATCTTTAGCTTCTCTTCCATGTTGAGAGTTCTGCTGTTGTTGCCCAAAACTACCCTGTTCTGAGCTCTGTGAGTTGTTATTAAAGTTTAATGTAGCATTATTTATTCCATTATTTGTAAGTTGCACTTTTAAGTCATTGGCGTTTAATGCTAAAGTGTTTATTGCGGCATTATTTGAGCTAAGATTTATATGTAGATTTTTACCGCGTTGAACTATAGTCAAATCTACCTCACCAAGTCTTTGTGGATTAAGTTGTACTTTGATTCTCGTAAATGGTGACTTATAATCTTCAATAGCAGTTTTAACATCTTGTGAAAGATATTTTGTCATCTGTTTTGCTTCATTGAGTTTCACTTCAAAGCTATCTGCTTTTGGGATATTCAATCCATCTACTTTTTGAGATGTTGCAGCATCTAAAGTATCACCATGTAGGAGAGACTCTAAGTTTTTACTTCTATTTGTTGTTGCTTGAGGTGCTATCACTCTAGCAGTTGTTACAGAGAGGTCTGCTGTAAAGCCAATCTCTTTTTTGCTTGTCTTATCTCCACGAAGGAGCATTTTCAGTGTATCATCTGCTTTTATTTTTGGTGTTTTTATATCTACACGGTTTATCTTTGCATTTACAATTTGTTCTGTTGTAGGTTCACTACTTACCTGTGCCTTAAAAAGTGGTGTATTTTTTAGTTCTTTGGGAGTTGCAGAGACTTTTACATCTCTTTTTACATCTCCTAAGACCGTATCATTAGTATCAACTACTTGCTGTTTTACATCTACTTTTAGTTTTTTAGGTACAAGTTTTACTGGCTCTAGGGTCTCTGGGATTTGTAGTGCACTCTCATCTATTTTCAGAGCTATTTTTGAAGTTGTTTTAGTCTGAGGTTTTACTTCTTCAAGTGTGATTGTACTCACATCGATTCCAAACTTTTTTGCAACCTGAGTAAGACCTTTGAGTGTTTTTGGGAGTGCTGCAATTTCTGACTTTTTAAAGCCATCACTGCTAACTATCTTATCTCGAAGAAAGTTCTTTGCATCTATGATAAGACTCTTCAACTCCCTAGGTGAGAGATTTTCACTCAGTTCTGGATTCAACTCATTTGGGAGTGTATCCTCTTTTTGCTCGCCTTTAAGAAATCCGAGTAAAATATCTTTTTTTGAAGCTGTTTTTGTATCGGCAAGTGGTGCATCCTTTTCAAGTGCAAGGATAAGCGTACCATTTTGTACGACTTCAGTATCACTCTCTTTAGATACGCCCCGCAAGAGCTCACCAAAAGAGAGACCAACTACAGGAGACTCTTCTTTAGCACTTATATCGCTTATGGAGGATGAACTTTGAGGTTTACTCTCTATAGTTATCATCTGCTACTCCTTGAGTTTCCATCTAATAGAGGGATTTTAAATGAAAGTTAGCATTTATTATTCCAATTTTCGTAACCATTCAGAACCCAGCGAGCAAAGGAACATAAACTTTTCCAGCTAAAGCATACTCAAGCCCCTGAAGTACTGAAATTTTATTCTTTTTAAGAACAGAATATTTCATTAAGCCTTAAAAAAAGACTTTAAGCTAATTTTTGAATGGGGGGGGGTATAATTAGGCATACTAAAAATATAAAGATAAAAGATAAAATGCATACACTAAAAAATCTATCCATTAAAATGAGAATACAATTAATAATTCTCTTTACCATTATTGCCATTACTCTTATAGTTACTGTCGAGTCAGTTATAAATATTCAAAATCTCACACAAAAAAATATAGAAAAATATAGAAGTGACGCTTATACGAATAAAGAAAATGAGATAAAAAATGATGTTGCTATTGCTATGAAAATTATTGAATCTTTTTATCAAAAAAGCTCTAAAGATGAAACAGAAAAAGCCGTATTATACTCTTTGACAGAAGAATCAAACTCTTTGTTTCATATTTTAAATAAAGAGTATAAAAAAAATGTCAAGATTATGTCCAAAAAAGAGTTACAAAAGTATCTAAAAGCTATTGTGAAATCACATAGATATGGTAAAAATGGCTATTTTTGGATAAATAACATGAACTATAAAATGATTATGCATCCAATAAAACCAGAATTTAATGGTAAAGTATTTATAAATAGTTCAAAAGTTCCATTTGTAGAGCTTGGGGTTAATGCATTAAAAAATTGTAAATGTAATCAAGCAATTATACGCTATAGTTTTTATACTCCTTCATCAAAAGTATATGGTAAAAAAATATCTCTAGTAAAGTTATTTAAGCCCTATAACTGGGTAATTGGTACTGGTGCTTATGTGTCAGATATAACAAAAGATATACAAAAAGAGGCTATCAAAACTATTTCTGAAATTAGATTTGGTAAAAGTGGTTATTTTTGGATAATGAACAGAGAACCAAAGATGATTATGCATCCAATAGACCCAAGTTTTGATGGAAAAGATTTGTCTTTTATGAAAGATACTAATGGCATATATATGTTTAATGAAATGGAAAAAGTAGTTAAAGACAATGGCTCAGGAATAGTAAAATACTTATGGGCTAAACCAAGTTTTAAAAATCCTCAGCCTAAAATATCTTTTGTGAAATTATTTAAACCATGGGGTTGGATTATTGGAACAGGGGTATATGTAGATGATATAGAGTCGAAGATCACTGTTATGAAAAAAGATGCTTTATTACAAATACACGCTTTAATTATAAAAGTAATAACAACTATATTTCTAACCACAATTTTCTTAATTTTAATAACAATGTTTATAGCAAAAAAGAGTATTGTCCAACCAATAGAAAAATTTAAATCTAAAATATTGATACTTACAAAAGATAGGGAGATAAAAGAGAGAGTTGATACAGATGCTCCTTTAGAGATTAAAGAACTTGGTGAAAGTTTTAATACTCTTATGGATGATTTAGAGGAGTTGATTTTAGCAGATGAAGCTTCCGAACAAGAGATAAAGAGACTGTATGAAGAACTCAAACAAAAATCTCAGTCTGCTCTTGCAAAGAGTGAGCAAAGATATAAAGAACTAGCCACAAAAGATATACTTACAGGCATACTTAACAGATTTGCTTTCGAAAATGAACTCGATAGGCTTATATCTAACTCAAAAAGAACCAATGCTAAGTTTGCACTGCTCTTTTTAGATTTAGATCATTTCAAAGAGGTAAACGACACTTATGGTCATGATATTGGAGATAAACTTCTTCAAGAAGTCGCTCAAAGAGTATTGCCAAATATAAGAGTTGAAGATATATTTGCTCGTCTTGGTGGAGATGAATTTATTCTTCTTTTTACAAATATAACGCAAAAAAATCTTCACTCCTTGGTAGAGAAGGCAATAGAACTTTTTAGAAAGCCTTGGATTCTTGATGGTATTGAATTGAATGTAACAACAAGTATGGGTGTTGTTGTATATCCTGATGATGCAGATAATAAAATGGAGTTGCTCAAAAAAGCTGATATTGCTATGTATAAATCAAAAGAGCTTGGGCGTAATCAGGTGATTTATTTTGAGAACTCTTTGTTAAATTCATAACAATTATATATTACAGGAGTAATGTCATGGCAACTATCGTTTTGCTCTGGCTTGGGTATAGACACTATTGGTGATAGTAACATCTTCACCCAAATCTAATTGGGTGCCAAACCCTAGCTTTCTTACCCTTGTAAAAGAGTTTATTCCAATTTTATGCTTACACACAAAATCTTCTTCTCTTTTTCTGTCTTTAAAAACTCCCGAAATTTCAGTAGTTTTTATTAACATAACCAACCCTTAATATATAAATATATTATACTCATTTAGTACTTTTAAACCACTAAAAACAGGGTATTTTTAGATTTTATTCCTTAACTTAATCTTGTTAACAAGGGGGGAATAATTTTAGATATAATACCTGCCAAATAAAAGGAATCAGATATGAATGCAGAAAAAATGGCACTAAGTAAAAAACATATATCTTCAGAAGTGGCTATGGTTACCAATGAAATTACAGAAGATTGTATCTATACAGGTCTTTTTGGGACTATAGACTCAGCGAGAATCAATACTATCGCTACAAAATTGACAGAACTTTGTGAGAGTAAAGAGAGTAGTGTTGCCATTATAGACCTTGGTAATGTTGATGCTATTGACACCGCAGTGGCAGGTTATCTCAATGATTTGGGTAGAATACTAAAGTTTGTAGGGGTTACTCCTGTTATCTGCGGTATTACTGGAGAGTTATCTAGGACAACAGTTAAAGCTGGTGTGGATTTGGATGATTTTATCATCGTAAGAAATCTTAAAGAAGCACTCAAAAAAAGTTATGAGCTTACGGGTTATAAAGTCACTAAAATAGACTAAGCACAAGATGTTAGAGCAGTTTCATGTAAGTAGCTCCCAAGAGGTTCGAGAGTGTGTAGCTGTTGTGAAAAGATTTGCAAAGAAATTTGGTTTCTCAAATCACGAAAGTGAGCTTTTGGCACTAGCTGTCTCAGAAGCAGGCATAAACGCCATTCGCTATGCAGATGGCGCAGAGATAAAAGTTTCAGTGACTCCTAACAAAAAAGGTATCTCTGTTACTGTGGAAGATAGAGGCGAAGGGATAGAAAACTTAGAAAAGTCTATGCAAGAGGGTTACACTACACAAGAAAATAGTCTTGGTCTCGGGTTTAGCACTATAAAGCGTTCTGTTGATGAGTTTAAAATCCTAAAAAACGACGCAACAGGCTTTAGTATAAGAGTCCAAATCTATCTGAACTCTCCAGATTATGACTCCTCTGAACTCTCCATAAAAAAAGAGGGAGAGTCTTTTGATGGGGATAAGTGTCTTATCAAACACTATCGGGGAGATTGCTCTTTGTTTGCTGTTTTAGATGGTGCTGGTTCTGGGCTTAAAGCACAACAAGCCAGTGAAGAAGTCAAAGAAATTATACTTGAAAACTATACTTTAGACTTAGATGATTTGGTAATGCTTTGCCATGAGAAACTGAAAGAATCACCACTAAGTAGAGCTGTAGAAATCGTTCTTCTGCGACTTAGCCCTAAAGGTTTAGAGTATCTTATCGTTGGAAGTACCTTTATAAAGTCTTACCCTCATCACTCTTTTATCTCGCATAGAGGGAGTTTAGGGCTAAGTATGAAAGGTTCATTTTCAGTGGGTCATATAGAGCTAGAAGAGAATTTTTGTTTATGTTTATGTAGTGATGGCATAGAGAATAGTTTTGAACTCTATGAACTCTATAAAGAATATACCGCACATGAGTTTGCAGTAGCACTGCTAAATAGTTATAACATAGATGATGACTCAAGTCTCATTGTCATAAAAAGGTAAAAAAATGTCTATGAATGAAGAGAGTGTTGCACTCCATCAGTACTTAAATAGTGTTATTATAAATATTCCTTATGGGATTATTACTCTTACAAGAGAGTTAGAAATCAGTATGATAAACTCTCGTGCAGTCTATCTTCTTGGTTTTAAAGATGAAGAACCTTCTGATTTTGTGGATACTGATTATGAACATATTTTTAGTGCTACAGAAGAACTTTTGGAGAAATTTAAAACAGAAATTCTTTCATCAAAAGAGAGAAAATTTGACTTCAATAACTACTCTTTTCATAACAAAGTACTCAATATAAAATGCCGTACAACACTCTATGGGACACTCTTTATCATAGAAGATTATACGCAACAGGCTTTGATAGAAGAGGAGCTACAACATAGAGCAGATTATGATACCTTGACAAATTTACTCAACCGTTCTCAGCTTGAAAAAAGAGTTGAAAAAATTAGAGAGAGAAACTCTGAAAATAATTTAGAGTGTGCAGTGGCATTTATGGACCTAGATAAGTTTAAACCTGTAAACGATATTGCAGGGCATAAGGCAGGTGATGCACTCCTTCAAAATGTTGCTAAAATTATGCAAAATGCCATTCGAGATAGAGATACTTTAGCTCGTGTTGGTGGAGATGAGTTTGTTATACTTCTTGAAAACTGTCCTCTTAGTAGAGCTGTAAGTATCGTAGAAAAAATCCGAAAAGAGATAGATGAATATAACTTTATCTGGAAAGAGCATACTTTTAGCATAGGTATCTCTGCGGGTATCGCTATCCTTTCAAGTAAACAAAAAAGTGTTCAAGAAGCTATAAATATAGCCGATCAAGCCTGCCTTATAGCGAAACAAGAAGGAAGAAATAGGATTCATATAGCAGATGAAAATCTCGTAGAAAATATAGAGCATAAGAGAGAGGTTTCTTGGATAAATGTCATAAATAAAGCCCTCAAAGATGATGACTTTCTTCTCTATAAACAAGAGATACATGACTTAAAATCTGAAAATAATATTGCACACTATGAGTTACTTCTGCGTTTAAAAGATAAAGAGGGAAAAATCCTCTCACCTGCTGCATTTATGCCATCTGCTGAACGCTACGAGCTTATGAATAAGATAGACAAATGGGTAGTTGCAACAGCTTTTAAAAGCCTCAATGAAGAGACTCATTACTCCATAAATCTTTCTGGACAGACTCTATCTACACCTGATTTTTCAGAATTTCTCATCGAACTTGAAAAAAAGTACAAGATAAACCCAAAACAGATAACTTTTGAAATCACAGAATCAATGGCGATAAAGTTTCTTAAAAATACACGTCTCATGACTGACACTTTGCAAAAGAGAGGCTATAACTTCTCTTTGGATGATTTTGGAACAGGACTCTCCTCGTATGAGTACTTAAAAAAGATGCCAGTTGCTTACTTAAAAATAGATGGATTTTTCACAAAAGAGATAGTAAAAGATAAAGTCTCCTATGCCATGGTGAAGTCAATCAACGAAATCGGGCATGTAATGGGCATAAAAACTATAGCAGAATTTGTAGAAAACAGAGAAATTTTAGAGAAGCTCAAAGAGATAGGGGTGGATTATGCTCAAGGCTATCATCTGCATAAACCTGAAGCTTTATCTCTTTAAAGCTTTTTGAAATATAACTTCTGCTAAAATGTTACTCTTACAAAATGGACAGCTGGCCGAGTGGTCGAAGGCGCTCGCCTGGAACGCGAGTATAGGGCAACCTATCTAGGGTTCGAATCCCTAGCTGTCCACCATCGAAAAATCCCACTTAATCCAAACTAATAATTTCATTTTTTTTCTCTTTATTATCATATTTGGTAAGTTTATTATAGCTTATCACACCACGGATGATTTTTACATACTCTTCTCCAAGTTCTGAGTAGGTGTTTAAGCCTTTTATAATCTCATAAACATTATCTGTTTGCATACGATACTCTCTTAACTTTTTATAAGCTTTTGCTCTACCAATAGTGAGGTAGTAGTCTCGGATAGAATCTTCTATACTTGCAAACTTCTTGAGCCAAATAGTTCTCTTCCCCCCTCGTTTCTGTGAGGCAGCAACACGATTTTCATTTGTATTTATACTCCACATACCAAAAAGATTATTTGCTTCAAGAGAGAAACGTGAGGTTGCCCAAGCACTTTCAACTGCTGCTTGTGCTAAAACTATACTTATAGGGTGTGGTTTAAGTGCAAGAAGAAGTGCCTCATCACTTTTGACCTTGTAAAGTGCTTTAAGTTCTTCTATTCCTTGAGTCGTATTTTCCTCAGCGAGATCTTTTTTTACTTTTTCATACTGAATGGAGAGTTCTGTATAAACCTTTTGTACCTCTGGTACTACCAAATGAAAAAAATGTTTTTTTCTTTCATTTACACTTATCTGTTTTTTTACTTTTTTTGTAATAGGAGGAGAGGGAGTATAATTTTTATTTACTACTGATATTTTCTCTTTTTTTGTCTCATCTAAAGCTATTTTTTTAGGTGGGCTTTTTAATTCATTGAGTAGTTCATTAAACTGAATAACAGATAATCCTGAAGAAAGGAGGAGAAATAGGAGTATGAGTAGAGCTAGTATCTTCATCCCTTACTCCAGCATAAAGATATAGTTAGGTTTTTTCTTTGCGAGTTGATATTTATAGTAGCCATCTAGCTCAAGAACTATGCGATAGTAACCATTATGATTACCAATGCGTATCTTTTTCACTATGCTATTTTTAGGAATACTTTTCTCAAGACTTCTTATGTTTATATCTCTTTTTATATCACAGACAATTCTATGTGGATCAGTAAGCATAAAGTTTCGCAGGAGTTCATCATCTGTAGTAATTTTTATCTTTTTGTTCTCACTGCTAATCTTTACAAAATCTGTACTTAAAAGTTTTCTGTAAACCTTTTTTATCTTCTTTGGAGGTTCACTCTTTTGTCCTTGCATATTGATATTTTGAGAAATGAATATTGGAAGATGCCAATCTACACTATTGTCTAGTTTTTCCGTAGTTTCGACGATGGAACCATCTAAATTTTTATATCTTACTGTAACACTTTTGATAATCCTTGCAGTAGAAGGGAGTGTTATCGCTACACGTTTAAGTGGAACTTGCAGGATCTCTTTGTTTGTAGTAAAAGGCATAGCCTTCTCACCATTAGCTGGGAAAAAGGGATTTTCACGTGAGAGAAGAGAGATACTCATGAGAAAAATAATCCCTAAAATTTTTATCATAACTATTCTCCTATATCTATTTATAGATGTATTATAGCAAATTTGTGAATTTATTGTGCACTAATCTCTTTGAGTTCAAAATATTCACGCTGGAGTTCTGCATTTTCTTGTTTAAGTGTAGCTATTTCAGAGTGTAGATAAGTTTCATAATCTTGCAAACCAAATAGAATTTCAAGGGAGTTAGTACCATAGAGTAGCACCCCAAAATAGATACCTAGAGCAACTACGATAAAAAAAAGAAAAAAGAACTTTTTTAGAGAGAGACCAAGATACTTCTGTGTCAGACTCTCGCTAGTATCTATCTCCTCAAAAAGTTCCTCTCTTTGCATAATCTAAATCTTATGCTTAGTTAAAAAGTGCAGAGCCTAAGTACTCACCATATACAACTTCGTTTTCTATCTCTAAAAGACGGTTGTATTTAGCAGTTCTCTCGCCACGTGCAGTTGAACCAGTTTTGATTTGACCACAGTTAAGTGCTACAGCAAAGTCAGCGATAAAAGCATCTTCACTCTCACCTGAACGATGGCTTACAACACAAGTATAACCGTTGCGTTGCGCTAAACGTACTGTAAGCATAGTCTCACTTACTGAACCAATTTGGTTTGGCTTAATGAGAATAGAGTTTGTAATGCCCTCTTTTATACCACGAGCTAAAATGTTCGCGTTTGTCACAAAAAGGTCATCACCAACTATCTGAATCTTGTCGCCAAGCTTCTCAGTCATAAGTTTGAAACCATCCCAATCATCTTCAGCTAAACCATCTTCGATAGATACGATAGGATATTTTTCACAAAGTGCTATATAGTAATCAACCATCTCTGCACTTGTTAATGATTTCCCTTCACCTACAAGCTCATATTTACCATTTTTATAGAACTCACTACTCGCAGGATCCATAGCTATTGCTATCTCTTCTCCAGCTTTGTAACCAGCTTTTTCAATAGCTTCCATAATAATCTCAATAGGCTCTTCATTTGTAGATAAGTCAGGTGCAAAACCACCCTCATCACCTAAAGAAGTCGAGTGACCTTTCGCTTTTAAGAGTGCTTTTAAGTTGTGATACACTTCAGAAGATGCACGAAGTGCAGTAGCAAAATCCTCAAAACCGATAGGCATAATCATATACTCTTGAAAATCCACAGAGTTATCAGCATGGCTTCCACCATTGATGATGTTGAGCATAGGAGTAGGAATAGTCATAGCGTTTGCACCACCAAGGTAGCGATAGAGTGGCATACCTAGAGATTTTGCAGCCGCACGAGCAACAGCCATAGATACACCTAAAACTGCATTTGCTCCAAGCTTACCATAGTTCTCAGTACCATCAAGCTCTTTCATAGTAGCATCAATAACTGCTTGATTGAATGGACTCATACCGACTAGAGCATCATTGATTTCATCATTTACATGACCAACTGCTTTTAAAACACCCTTGCCCATAAAACGATTATCGCCATCACGAAGCTCTAAAGCTTCGCGTTTACCAGTACTTGCACCACTTGGTACTATAGCCGACTCAACAGTTCCATCACTCAACTCAACTGTAGCTTTAACTGTTGGGTTACCACGAGAATCCATCACTTCTATCGCACTTACACTATCTATAAACATTTCATTACCTTTCGATTGATTTGCACAATTTTATCTAACTTTTGCTAATAGACTTCTTGCATAACATAGATATATCTCAGAGGGAAGAAAAAAAGATGAGATTGTCTAAAATCTTTTTCTCAGCATAGCCGTAGCTATGGTTAGAAAAAGTTTTATGCAAGGTCGCTTTTTTTATCCCTCCCTACGGGCACTTTATAGAGAGCTTTACTCTTCGTTAGATAACCTTCACCGTAGCTACGGCTATGCTGAAGAACATCTGCCTTGATTAAAACTCTCTCTAAAGTGCTGAGATATATCTATGTTATGCAAAGAAGTCTAATAACTCGCTTTATGCATCACTCTCTGCTATTTCAGCACCTTCCATTGTCATTATGCTACTGATACCCATTGCTACTTTTATCTTCTCTTCTATCTCAGCTGCTAGTTCTGGTTCATCTTTGAACTTCTGCTTCACATTTTCACGACCCTGACCTAGTTTCTTATCTTCATAAGCAAACCATGCTCCTGCTTTATCGACTATGTCAAGTTTTACACCGTAGTCAACTAACTCGCCCTCTTTAGAGATTCCCTCACCGAACATAATATCGAACTCTGCTTGGCGAAATGGTGGAGCTACCTTGTTTTTAATAACTTTCGCTTTTACACGGTTACCAATAACACTCTCACCCTGTTTTAGTGAAGCGATACGACGCACATCAATACGAACAGAGGCATAAAATTTCAGAGCATTTCCACCAGTCGTTGTTTCAGGAGAACCATATCCCATCATACCTATTTTCATACGAATCTGGTTAATAAATATAACAGTACAGTTCATTTTTGAAAGAACACCTGTAAGTTTACGAAGAGCCTTAGACATTAAACGAGCTTGTACACCTACCTGCTGATCTGTCATCTCACCCTCAAGCTCGACCTTTGGAGTAAGTGCCGCAACTGAATCAATAACTATAAGATCAACTGCACCACTTCTAGCAATTGTTTCAACAATGTCAAGTGCTTGTTCACCATAGTCAGGTTGAGAAACTAAAAGGTTTTCTACATCAACACCAAGATTTTTCGCATATACTACATCAAGAGCATGCTCTGCATCTATGAATGCACAAACACCTCCATCTTTTTGGCACTCTGCAGTTATCTGTAGTGCTAAAGTAGTCTTACCTGAACTTTCAGGTCCATATATTTCTACTACACGACCTTGAGGAACACCGCCTATTCCTAGGGCTAAGTCCAATCCTAATGATCCAGTACTGATTGATTGTATCGGTTCTATGTTCTTATCGCCAAGACGCATTAATGCACCTTTTCCAAAAGCTTTATCTATCTGCTTCATCGCTAGGTCTAATGATTTTTGTTTGTTTGCATCCATCTTTGAGCTCACTTATTTTTTATTTTGTAGAATTATATACATATTTTTTTTATTTCTTGAAAAATATTGCATTATGTCATACTTTTTATGTATTTTAACAGAATAAAGAAAAAAGTAGGGTAATTTTGCTAAAATACTCTTATGAAAAAAACAGTTATAGCTCACTCACCAGATGCCGACGATATTTTTATGTACTATGCCATTAAGTTTGGCTGGGTAGATATGAAAGATACTTCGTTTGATAATATCGCTAAAGATATTCAAACGCTAAACGAAGATGCCCTTAATGGCGTTTATGACATAGTGGCGATTAGTTTCGCCCTCTATCCTCATATAAAAAGTGAATACGCACCTCTGCGTACTGCTGTAAGTTTTGGGGAGGGGTATGGACCTAAGCTTATCAAACGCAAGGGCGAAAAGCTCAAGCGAAACTTTAGAGTCGCTCTAAGCGGGAAGCACACGACAAACGCGATGCTCTTTCGTATGGCTTATCCTGATGCTCGTATCACTTATATGAATTTTTTAGAGATAGAGCAGGCTGTTCTTGATGGTAAAGTGCATGCGGGTGTTCTCATTCATGAGTCTATTTTGACTTATGACTCTGCCCTTGAAGTGGAACGCGAGATGTGGGATATTTGGCAGGAGTTAGCAGGAGAAGATTTGCCTCTTCCTCTTGGTGGGATGGCTATTCGCCGTTCACTTCCTCTTACAAAGGCTATCGCATACGAAGAGACACTTACAAAAGCTGTGCAAGTTGCACGCGACCACAAAGAGCGACTCTCAAAAATGCTCATCGAACGCAACCTTGTTCGCATAGATGCACCTACTTTAGATAAATACCTCGAACTTTATGCAAATGATGACTCTATCTCTCTTAGCCCTATCCAGTATAAGGCTATTAACAAACTTTTTGAGCTTGGTTACGAGCACGGGTTTTATGATGAGCCTGTGAAGATAGAGGATTATCTCATCCCTACTGAATATACGCAGCAGAGAGAAGGCTAAAAGTGGAAGCCAAACTCGTAGCACTTGGTGTTGAGACTTTTAAGATAGCACTTATGCTCGCTCTTCCAGGGCTTCTTACGGGAATGTTTTTAGGACTTGCTGTCTCTATCTTTCAAGCGACAACACAGATAAATGAGATGACACTCTCCTTTATCCCAAAAATCATCGGTATTATTATCGTGATAGTTCTTACGATGCCGTGGATGCTCAACGAGATAACTGACTTCGCAAAGCATGTCTTTAACCTTGTACCGACTTTTGTGCAGTAACTCTCTACTCAATGCAGAGTAAACTTATTAACTTCTCAAAATACTCCTCTTTTAAGATAGGAGGCAGTTTTGAAGTGGCTCTCCTTGAAGATGATTTCTCAAATATTGACAACTTTTATCTTATAGGCTCATGCAACAACACCCTAGTAGGCACAAATCCACCCCCCTTAATGATGCTCTCAAAACGCTACGACTCTATCAAAATCGAAGATGGCGTTTTGAAGATAGGAGGGGCAACACCCTCAGGAAAAATAGCCTCTTTTTGCAAAAAACACAACATCGCAAACTTTGAGTTTCTCTCGCACTTACCAGGCAAACTTGGTGGTTTAGTCGCTATGAACGCAGGGCTAAAAGAGTATGAGATTTCTAACTCTCTTCTTGCTATCACGACCCCAACAGGGAGTAAGCAAAAAGGGGAGTTGGCGTTTGGCTATAGATTTGCAGATATTAAAGAGCCTATTTTAGAAGCAACTTTTCAACTAGAGTATGGTTTCAGTAGTCAAAAAGTGAAGATGTTTAAAAAGATGCGAAGTAACCAACCAGCAACACCGAGTGCAGGAAGCTGTTTTAAAAATCCTAAGGGGGATTATGCAGGTAGGCTCATAGAGGAAGTGGGGCTTAAAGGTCTGCTTCGTGGGGCTATGTGCTTCAGTGAAAAACACGCAAACTTTTTAGTCAATAGTGGTGGTGGTAGATTTGAAGATGCGATGTGGTTGATAGAGGAAGCAAAAAAAAGAGTAAAAGAGCAGTTTGACATCTCGCTAGAGTGCGAGATAGTCATACTCCAATGTGATTAGAAACGAAGCATTAAACCTGCATAAACGCCAGCATAGTTTAAGTCAACTTGGTTGTCACCATCATCAACTGTGAGTTGTTGAACTCGATACCCTAGCTCAATAGCAGGCTGAATTACAGGAATAAAGTCAAATGTATAATCAACTTTAGCTCTAACATCATACATTGTATTAGTACCATCAGTAATAGCTTTAGCATCTGCTTCAAAACCTATACCAGTAAAAGGAACTTCAACACGAGTTCTTACATAAAGCAGTGGAACAACAGTAGTATCTGAAGAGCTATATCCAGAAAAACTTGTTATCGGTATTCCCGTATTTATTGCCCCTACATCAGAATCCGTCTGAATAACTTTCACATCCAGCCCTAAGTCAATCGTAGTCCAAAATGTATTATCTAAGATATTATAATATGGTACTATATCAAACTGTTTAGAATCAAGTGTCGTATAAGCTGACCCAGGGATAGATATTCCATTAACTTTTCCACTTGTCTCTCCCTCATCTGTTACTGTAACATACTCTAGTCTCAAGTTGGGTATAATAGGAAGAGGATGTTTTATCAAAGCCCATATATACATATCTGTAGCTGCTGTTTCATTACTGACATATTTACCATCAAGATTTAAAGCACCAGAACCATCACTTAAGATTACATATCCTTTCGGTGATTGCATCCAAGCACCCGCACCCATCTCTACACGAGCAAAATCTGCACTTGCAGTCGTAGCTAATACAGCACAGCATGCAATAGTTGATAATAATTTGTTAAGATTCGGCATTTAGTGCCTCACTGTATTGAACTTTAGTTCTCATCATACTTTTCTCCATTTATATATGGATGTATTATATCAGAGTAACTATGTTTGAATTCTTAAAGGGCTTAAAAAGAGGAAATTGGAAGTTGAAAAGGAGTTCGGATGTACGACTTTAGTCGTACCCTAAGGTGAGGCTCATAGTTGAGAATACCATTGGTTAGCACTCCTAAAAGCCACACATCCGAAAGAGAAAAGGTAAAGACCTAGCTAACTGCAGCGATTGCAGCGTCGTAGTTAGGCTCTTCAGTGATTTCAGGAACGATCTCTTTGTAAGTTACAACACCCTCTTCGTTTACTGCGAAGATTGCTCTACAAGTAACACCAGCTAAAACTGATCCACCAAGTAAAACACCATAAGCATTTGCGAAATCTTTGTTACGGAAGTCAGAAGTAACAGTTAAATCTTGGATTCCCTCAGCTTGACAAAAACGTCCAGAAGCAAATGGAAGGTCAAGAGAAACGATAGTTGGCTTAACA
This sequence comes from Sulfurimonas sp., assembly GCA_027056465.1. Taxonomy (GTDB): domain Bacteria; phylum Campylobacterota; class Campylobacteria; order Campylobacterales; family Sulfurimonadaceae; genus Sulfurimonas. The sequence goes on along the minus strand of JALUKS010000107.1, from coordinate 10,311 downwards.
CCTTCTAAAGATGCTGCTTTTGCATTGAAGTTACGAGTTTCAGTAGCACATACACCTGTGTCTAAAGAAGGAACAACGATGATAAGTTGCTTATGTCCCTGAGCTCCACCTACCGTTACATCTCCTAAACCTTCTGAGTTTACAACAGTAACTGCTGGTGCTTTGTCTCCAACATTTACCTCATTTCCTAATAATTCTACGTCTGTACCTTTAAATTTTGTAGTTGCCATTTTGGCTCCTTGTGTTTTAGTTTTAACGCGATTGCGTTTTGTTGAAAGAAGTATATTTTAAATCGGATGATTTTACTCTTATTTAGAAAAGAAGTGCTTCTAATTAAGTTATGATTAAGTTTTAGAAAGTGAAACTATTGTAAATATTGCAGTAGCTCTTTTAAAGACAAATCAAGTTTTTGCGAAATATCCTCAGGAGTGAGTCCAAACTCTTCTACCATAATACATGCATTTTTAAACTTTTCCTCTTCACGACCCTTCTCGAGTCCTTTCTCTAAGCCTTTCTCAAGTCCTTTTTCCATGCCTTTCTCAAGTCCTTTTTCCATGCCTTGCTCAAGCCCTTTTTCCATGCCTTGTTCAAGCCCTTTTTCCATGCCTTTCTCAAGTCCGACTCTCATTCCCTCTTCTAACCCTTGTTTCTCTCCATCTCTTTTAGCTTTCTCGATAGAGTTTTTCTGAATAAAGAGAAACTCCTCTCTCTTCTCTTGTAGCTCTATCTCATCTTTACTCATATTTGCTGTACTTGCGATATGAAATGCTTTGAGGAGATTTTCATCTATATCTTTTGGTACGAGGTCTAATTTCCTTGCATTTTTTATGAAGTATATCCATCGTTCTTCTATATTTGCACACTCGTTTAGTTCTTTATTCATTTTTGGTAGTTCTATGAAAACTAACTCTATATCATCTTTATATCTTGTAAAGTTATCTTTTTCAAGGAGTTTAAAAGTTGATTTATACTTTTCAAAATCAAACATTGTAAAGTTTACGATAGTGAGCGCGATAACAGGATTGAGAAGATGGTATTTATCCCCTACATCTAGTTGGTTTGCATAGTTTTTAGCAGTATTGTAGAGGATACGACTCTCAAAGCCATCATGGTTTAAAATCTGCATCTCTATAATAACTTTTGTTGTATCATTGAGTGTCGCTTTTACATCTACTGCTGTATCTTTCATACCTTGCAGTTTAGGTACATTGTATGGGTCTTCTATGGTCAAATCTACTATATCTAAATCTAACATAGAGTTTAAAAAGCTTAACAATATATCTTTGGAATTTTCACTACCAAACACTTTCTTAAAAGCATAGTCTGTCTTTATATCTAGGAACTTCATACTATTTTTACCAGCCTTCTCTTGATTTTTTAATTATATTACTTCATTGCTTATAATTGACTTCTAGGGGCAACATCTAGCTCTTCTAAAGAGCTAAACATCTCTCTCTTATACATCTCCACCCCAACGCGACCTATCATCGCTGCATTGTCTGAACAGTATTTGAGTTCACTTAAAATCAGTTGGGCATTGTGTGGTTTGAGTAACTCCTCTATCTGAGAACGCAGATAGAGATTTGCTGAAGCCCCACCAACTATGGCAAAAGTATTCGGTTTCACTGTTTTGAAGTATTTTTTAAGTTTCATCGTTAAGTGTTTCGCGGCAATATGCTCAAACGAGGCAGCTATATCAACAAAGTTTGGCTCATCTTTTTTCTCCTCTTCTAACACGGCTAAACGGACTGCATTCTTTAGTCCTGAGTAGCTAAATGCGATGAGCGGTGACTGATGCAGAGGTACCGTAAAGTTATGTTTGAGTCTATCGCCATTTTTTGCTAAGTTTTGGATAGCTGGACCTCCAGGGTAACCTAGCCCCATCATCTTCGCCACCTTGTCAAAACTCTCACCAAAACTATCATCCATACTCTTTGCAATCGTCTCTATCTCGGTGAGGCTTTTGACTTCCATCACTTGTGTATGTCCCCCTGAAACAAGCAAAACTGTAAGAGGAAAAATAGTCTCTTTCTCTATAAAAAGTGAGTAGATATGCCCGATGAGATGATTTACCCCGATAAGAGGAATATCTAAAGCCACAGCCACAGCCTTAGCCATAGTCACACCCTCCACGAGAGTAACAGCCAAACCAGGAGTAGAAGTAACAGCCACAGCCTTAATCATAGGAAAATACTCTTCTACCTGTTCAAGTATCTTAGGAAGTGCCTCAGCATGAAGCCGTGCCGCAAGCTCAGGAACAACCCCACCATAAACGCTATGCTCTATCTCTTGACTAATCTTTTTATGAAATAGTAACTTGTTTGTCTCTATCTCGGTAATAGCGATAGCGCTATCATCACATGAACTCTCTATACTTAGTATCATTTTTTTTCCTCTAAAAGTAATTAATTAAATATCAACAATTAATGAAATAATTGCTATAATAAGCTTAAGAATTTCAATGATCCTATTTATCATTGGATTTCCTTTTTTTGGTTTTGTGGTTCAGTAGGGTGTTGTTGCACCCTCCCACTACATCAGCTTACTTCATTACTTTTTTTCCTTGTTTCTATTTTAACTCCTCGGCATACTGCTCAAAAGCGACTCTATAAGCTTAGGTGGCACTCCCTCTCCTATCACTTGACGGATAAGATTTTCACTCGCCCACTCTGGTGGAGTCCAATCATCGGGAAGACCAGTCAAGATAAATATCTCTTTAAGTGTTAAAACACGAGCATCACTATATGTCCCATCTTCTAACTTTCTCCCAGGATGTACATTGTTCTGGCTGGAGACTGAGCCATTTGCCATTGTGATAGTCGGTGCTGGTTTATCCCACTCTATACGTTTATAAGTTGTGTCATACCCTTTTATACGTGTACCATCTGCTTTTTTTGGATAATGAACTTTGTTGTGGAGTGCTGTTTTACCTGTTGGCGTATGTTTGAGAAAAGCTCTATGTCTCTCGTTATGAGTTTTAGCATTATGGTACTTTATAGCTGAAGTGCCACCACTTTCAAGAGTTGGGAGGTGTTCTATCATCTCTCTGACCGTTATCTTCTCTTGTTTAAGTGGAAGTTCCCATTTTCTGAGCTTAGAGATAAGGAAGATAGCACGTTTACGACTCTGTGGTGTTCCATAATCAGAAGCATCCACAACAACTGGATTGATGATGTATCCTAAAGGCTCTAGTTCGTTTTTGATAAAGTCTGTTATCTTTAGCTTCTTGCCCTTATGCACGAGATAAGTGTTCAGTACCTTTGGCACATTTTCGATAAGAATATTTGTAGGTTCTAGCTCTTGAGCGAGTTTGATTACATACTTTATGAGAGAGTTACGAGGGTCATCTTCGTGCATCTTTCCCGCGAGACTCATCCCCTGACAAGGTGGTGTAGCTATGAGAAAATCACACTGCTTCTGTTTTGCTCTCTTTGCTACCTCATCAAATACCTCATCAGTTGTAATGTCCCCTTGAATCATCTCGCACTCTGGGTGCATCTGAGCATGAAACTCTGCACGATTTTTCATCAGTTCATTGGCTACTACTATCTTTATGCCTCGGTTTTTTATGTAACTCTCTGCTATTCCAACATTTGCGAAAAGAGAAACACCCTTTATCATCTAAGACCTCGTACATAACTTCTCACCTCTTCATCTATGCCGAACACATCTTCTACACTTGTAGCTATCGTTGTGAACTTATCAAATGCGGTCATGATATGCTTACTTATATCCATAAAGCCTATCTTTTTTGCTATAAACATCTCTATGGCTGCTTCATTAGCTGCGTTTATCACTACCCCACGAGCAGGGTTTTGCAGTAACTCTTCACGAATAGCCCAGATAGGGTATCTATCGGTAGTTATCTCACGAAACTCTAAACTTCCAACTTGAAGTAGATCGACATGTCCTAAGATATTTTCATCCATCTTCTCATCGAGTGCATAAGCTATAGGGAGTTGCATAGAGGCATTGGCGAAGTGTGCAGTCGTTGAGCCATCTTTGAAGTTTATCATAGCATGGATGAGTGATTTTGTCTCGATAATGGCATCATATTTTCCCTCACCAAAGAGCCATCTAGCCTCTAAGAGTTCAAACATTTTATTGACCATTGTTGCTGAGTCTATCGTGATTTTTTGACCCATCGACCAGTTAGGATGTTTTTGAGTATCAGCTAGAGTCGCGTTTTGGAGTCGCTTAATATCCCAGTCACGAAATGCTCCACCACTCGCAGTGATAATCATCTTACTCACTGGTCTATCTTGAAGCAGATACCAGAGTCCAAAGTGTTCACTATCTATGGGCTGGATTTTTGAAGTATCTATAAAAGCACCACTTGCGACTAAAGACTCCTTATTTGCTAATGCTACTTTTTTGTTGCACTCTAAGGCTTTAAGAGTTGGGCGAAGTCCTAAGAACCCCACAAGAGCATTGACTACAAGCTCACTTTTACTCTCCTCTATGACACGCAAAATAGCCTCACTCCCTGCATAAACGCGAGAGTGATTGACTTGAGGAATATCCACAGCATCAGCGATAACCACAACTTGAGGATTATGCTCTGCTATCTGCTCATTTAAGAGCTTGATGTTTTTCCCAGCGACTAAAACTTCAACACTTATACCAAACTTTTTCGCTACGATAAGAGTGTTTACTCCTATAGAGCCTGTTGCACCTAAAAGTACCATTATGCTTCCACCTTTTCTAAAATATCTTTTTCACAAAGGTTGATAGATGTTTTAGCACTCTTAATGAGGTCTATGATGGAAGAGAGATACCTCTTCATCTCTACAAAAGTATCTATAATCTGTATGCTGATTGCTATAGCAACATCACTTCTAAGTATCGCACTCAGCATAGATATACCCTGCTCAGTAAATACATAAGGAAGATATTTTCTATGTCTTCCTCTTTTTTCTTCATTTAAGTTTACTTTAAAGGTGTCATTTTGTGACCTTAAAAATATTTCATTCTCTTCATTAGTGAGTTGAAACCTAAATCTATCAGGAAATCGTGCAATATTTCTTTTTATAGCTTGATTAAAAACTTTTGTTTCTACCTGATAAAGTGCGGCTAAATCACTATCTAGCATAACCTGCTGATTACGGATAGTGTAAATTTTTGATTTAATATTATTTTGAGAGGCTAGCATAGAACTACTCATACAGTTCTACACCAACCCACGAAGGAGTACAAGCATCACTATCCCACCAAAGAGATAGCCATCTATACGGTCGAGTATGCCACCGTGACCAGGGAGGAGGTCGCCACTATCTTTGACACCAGCAGTGCGTTTGAGTGAGGACTCATAAAGGTCGCCAAATATCGAACTCACAGCAACAGCAAAACTGATAAGAAAGGAGATAGTAAAGTCCACGATACCAAGACCAAAGAAAGCACCACCGATGGTAGCCACGGCTACACCACCGACAACACCCTCCATCGTTTTGTTCGGGCTAGTCTCACAAAACTTTGTTTTTCCTATACTTTTGCCAACTGCATAAGCACCAACATCAGTAAGAGCCACGACTGCTAAAAGCCACAGAAGTGCCATCACTCCATACTCTTGATATATCGTAAACATAAAAAGCATACCAGCAGTTGGGTAGATAAAAGGAAAAAAATCCCTCCACTTTATCTCTTTGTTAAACGCCACGGCACTTGCATAAGCGACACCAGCTAATACAAAAAGGTCATCCCCATAAGGATAGACTCCAGCTACAAGCCAAACGCCACCTGCAAAAGGTAAAAGTCCATCATTTTGGACACCAAAAAGCTTGATAGCCTCTTTGAACGCGAGAAGATAGACAGCTCCAAACACTAGCCACATGACAAAAAAGTTATCAATCCAGCCTATAATTAAAAGCCCGACAACTAATGCTATACCTGTTATAATTCTCTCTCTGTGTGCTTCAAACATTCCCATAAAAGTTCCTAGTTATAATTTACTATATAATTATACCTTTTTAATCATAAAACTTTTTAATCATCTAGTTCTAAACTTATGACTGGAAGGAAACCTATTAGATTTATTAAAGATATTTAGTGTAACATTACGATATGGAAGCCTAAAAAACAGCAAAGGAATAACATGAAAATGATTAAATTAGCAGCAGGTGCTGCTGCAGTTATACTGATGAGTACATCAGCGCAAGCTGGGTACACGATGAAGAAAAAAGTAGGTGATATAGACACTAAACTTACTATGTTTGGTTTTGCTCAAGTTGAAGCTGTTGGTGGAAATGGTATGCAGATAAAGAATGCTGGTTCTGAAGCAAAAGCTGATACAAATGTAGCATTCCGTGCGCAACGTATTCGTCTTGGTTGGAAATATGTAGCTGGTAAAGTTCGTGGCAAAGTATTTTTAGATTTTAATCAACAGTCTCAAGATCCCTCTGCTACAAATGGTGCCTCAGTACCAGATGTAATCAAAGATGCTTTTATCGCTTATAAATTTAACAATGCCTTTATCCCTAAACTCGGTGTAATTAAGATGCCAAATGGTATGGGATTTACTATGCCAGGATGGAATCTTGACATTGCAGAGCGTGGTTTTGATAAATCATTAGTACTTGAGAGAAATATGGGTCTTATGGTTTCTGGTCGTGGAATTGGTTGGAAAGGAAACAAAGTTAATGGCTTTGAAATGGGTCATGATCGTGCATGGAGAGGTTTCGGATATGATGTAATGGTTGCAAATCAAGCTAGTAGAAGTAAGGCTGCTGGTTCATCAAAAATGGGTGGAAACTCTTATGCAGTACGTGGTATGTTTGACTACACAGAAGCATTACATGTTGAAGCATCTTATGGTATGAGTGAAAATGCAGGTGGATTAGATGCAGTTGCAGCTACTTTACCAGCAAATGTAGATAAAAATGAAGACTACTCAAATATCAATGTTGGTGTTGATTCAAATCTCGGTAGATTAAGCTTAAAAGCAGAATATACTACTGCTCATAATATTACGGGTATTAAAGATTATGATGAAGATACATATACTGCAACTGCAGCCTATTTTGTAGCTGATAATTTTGAACTAGTTGCTAAGACTATTCAAGGTTCTGCACAAAAAGGCACGAACGCAGATACAACAAATCTTGGAAATACATACCTCGGTTTTAACTTCTTCATATCACAACCACATTCAGATTTTTCTCGTGGCTCAAAGAAAGGAAGAAACCAACAAAAACTTGTCTTTAACTACATTGTCGCAACTGGTTCAGGTGCAACAGAAGGTGCTGGTAAATGGACAGGTCTCTCTGGATACAGAGATGATGCCTTTATCGCTCAGTACCAATTCAAATTCTAAGGTTATACTTTTTACACCATAACATCAAGTTTGTAGATAGGGTGATTCTCTTCTGAATCATCCTCATCTTCAGACTTATCACTTCTCTCACTCTCTCTATCAGCCTCATCACGAGTATGCTCTTTATCTTCGTTTATATTTGCATTTTCCTCAGCAGGGCGAACTTCTATGACCTTTTCATCCCTCTCTTGTACTTCTGCTTGTGCTATCATATTTTGAAACTCTACACGATTATCATTTGCAGTCTGATTTGTAGCAACTGCAGGAATCATCTGATTTGTAAAAATAGTATTTCCAATTGGTCCAATACTTGCCATAAAAACTCCTTTTTACGAGCGAGTATCTATCTCAATCGTCTTATATTTATTATAGAGAACATTTGCACCACTTTGGATGGTGACTTCCCTACGAGGAGTATAATCGACCAAATACTTATCTTGTGAAGTCGTAGTGAAATCGACACAGAGTCTTGCAGCACTTTTTAGAATTTTTTCAGGAAGATTTTGTTTGTCAGTTGTAATGACAACATGACATGAAGGTTGCTCTTTTAAGTGTAACCAAACATCTTTTGCTTTTGCATTTTTAAGCACTGCAACATTACCTTTCTCATTTTTACCAAGTTGCACCTTGTAGCCCTCTATCCAAAAAATTTCTATAGAGTCATTGACTTTCATCTTTTTACTCTGCACTTTTTTAGGAAAGAGTAGCTCTAGTTTGGCGACATCTTTTGCCGTTTGTACCGTATGGATAAAGAGTTTTGTATGCTCTATCTTCGAGCGAAGAGACTCCTCTTCTATGTACAAGTGTTTGGCTCTCTGTTTCGCTTTTTTGCTCTTAGTAAAGAACATATCACTTATCATAAATGCAGTCGGATAAGCCTTGCCTATCTGTACTTTAAGCATCTTTCCATCATAATCCATAAGCTCTAACTCTCTACTATATGGCTTGATTGTTTGTACATTTGAGAGTACTAAGTTCCCATAGTGTTCAAACTGCGTTGCCTCTTTTTCAAGAGACTCCTGCGAATCCAGTTTTGCATAAAGTTTTTCTAGTTTTTTTAGCTTTTTCGTGAGTTGTGCAACTCTCTGTTTTTTAAGGTTCTCTAACTGTGCATTCTGCTCTTTTGCATAAACCTCATACAAAAATACTTCCACATCATCAAGTGGATACTCTTTTGGAGTAAAGGGTGCAGGTGGTACATCTAAAAGTTTCTGCCCAACTCTCACCTCTCGAAAAGAGGAGAACAAATCAACATGACGAAGGGCTTCAAGAACATAATTCTCTTCATCTAAGATGATAATATTTGTATATTTTCCAGTAAACTCTATCTGAATGTAGGATATTTCCTCCTTGTAAGCAGAGGATATACTTGTCTTCATTCGGATAATTTTATCGCCGTTAAGCAGTTCAATACTGAGAATATTTGCACGATTGAGTTTTTTTGCGATGATGACATCAAAGGGAGCATTATAGACTTTTGAACGTGGGTACTCTTCGCACTTAAACATACTTGAGTTTGAACGCGACATATTGAAGTAAATCTCATCGTGTTTATCAAATACTACTTTTAAAATAGTATCGCTTACTCTATGAACAGCAGATATTTTACTAAAATTTTTGAGATAAGAGATGATTTGTTGGAGGTGTGATAGTTTCATAGTGTTATTTTAGCCTACTTTTATGGAAATTTTACAATTTCTTTCTCAAAACCCTTTAAAGAGAGAGAAATTGTGCGATAATAAGGGTAATAATTAGTACCCAAAAAATGGATAAAAAATGGTTCAAGAGCATATTACAGAACAAACAGCAATTTTCTTTAGTGTAACAAAGTGGGTTTTCCTCTCTTCAGTTGTCGGTGTCATCATCGGTGCCGTAGTATCACTTTTTCTGAAGATACTAGAGTATAGCGAACACTCTCGTGATTTACTCCCTTTTTCTTACTACTATCTGCTCCCCTTTGCTCTTGTTCTTACAGTCTGGCTTGTCAAGACTTTTGCACCAACTGCCGAGGGGCATGGAACAGAAAAAGTTATCTCAGCTGTTCATAAAGATTTTGGAAAGATAAATATAGCTGTTATCCCCATCAAAACTCTCGCAACAGTTCTTACTATCTTTGCTGGGGGTTCAGTAGGAAAAGAGGGTCCAGGTGCTCAAATAGGAGCAGGTGTAGCCTCTCTTCTCTCAAATATTTTAAAATTTCGCAAAGAGGATAGAAAAAAACTCGTTATTTGTGGAATAAGTGCAGGATTTGCTACTGTTTTTGGGACGCCTATTGCTGGTGCTATCTTCGGGGTGGAAGTGCTTATCATCGGTGTGATTATGTATGATGTACTTCTTCCCTCTTTTATCGCTGGATTTGCTGCATTTACTACTGCTCAATTCTTAGGGATAGAGTACACATATTATAACTTACACTTTTTTCAAGATGTCTCTTTAGATTTTTTGCTTATCCTTAAGGTTGTATTAGCAGCTCTCTTTTTTGGTTTTATTTCCGACTTTGTTATCACTTCTGTTTCCCAGACTGCAAAGTTTATCAAGTCAATTCCAGTAAGTGTTTATATGAAAGCTTTTGGTGGTGGTGTTATTATTGTCCTTATGACATTAATTTTAGGAGAGCAGTATATCGGTTTAGGGCTTGGTACTATCTCTGATGCTCTTAACCCTAACCTAACACATCTTACAGATATACACTGGTACACTTTTATACTCAAAACACTTTTTACCTCTATTACCTTAGGTATTGGTGGAAGTGGTGGAATTATCACCCCTATCTTTTACATCGGGGCGACAAGTGGACATTTTTTTGGAAGTATCATCTCACCTGAACATATCACACTCTTTGCTGCTCTTGGTTTCGTGAGTGTACTCTCTGCTACGACAAATACACCCATAGCTTCAACCATCATGGCAGTAGAACTTTTTGGTATAGATATCGCTCACTATGCAGCACTTGGTGCAGTCATTAGCTTTTTGATTTCTGGGCATAGAAGTATCTTCTCTTC
>JALUKS010000106.1 GCA_027056465.1 Sulfurimonas sp. | reverse complement strand
ATGTTAAGAAGCATATTTTCTTTTGTACTTCCTAAGTACCCAAGAGTAATAGCCAGACCAACAAGAAGAACCATATAACCAAGTACTTTAGGACGGAAATATTGTGTCTTTCCTTTTTGATCAACTATCTCATAATCACTTGACCATGTTATAAGAGAAGGTTTACCAAGTTTACCCATAACAGTAGTACAAGCATCCACACACTCTAAACAGTTGATACACTCAAGCTGAAGACCTTGACGAATGTCAATATGTGTAGGACATACAGTCACACAAGACTCACATGCTGTACACTCAGACTGAGGTTCTACCTCTCTAATCTCTTTCTGTTTTGTGTATTTCTTCTCATGCCCATCATAGATATGTCCACCTCTATGCTCATTGTAAAGAGCCATAACTGTATGATCATCATAAAGCACTGACTGAATACGTGAGTAAGGACATACATAGATACAAAAGTTTTCTTTGAGAAATACGATGTCATAGATAAGGAAAAACGCTACACCGAGTACAAAACCAAATGTAGTTGTATGATCCATAGGATTTGCTAAGTATTTGAAAAAATCTTCAGGAGGTACAAAATACCATAAGAAATCCGATCCTGCAATAACTGCTAAAGCACTCCAAATAAGCACTGCAATAACCTTTTTGACCTTGTTTTCAGGCTTAGACATATCAGGGTCTTGCTGTTTGTTTTTGATACGTTTACGTAGTTTTAAAATCTTTGTCTCAATAAGGTCACGATAGATAACACGAAAAACTGTCTGAGGACAGACCCAACCACAAAAAACACGACCACCCATAACAGTCATACCAAAGATACCAAGAAACATCATCATCAGAAGGAAAGGCATTAGATATAACTGTTGCATATCAAACTGAACAAATGCCAAATGTAACTTCATCTTATCGAAACTAAGAAGGAAAAAGTGGTTGCCATTGATAACAATCCACGGAAGACTAAGTGCAACGATAGTTGCTATTGCATAGACAACATAACGTTTATGTCTCCACGGCGATGCGATTTTAAAATCTTTACTCTTTTCACTCATATTTACACTCCATTCTATTCGTTTATGACATTATACCATCAACTTAGGGGTGTAAATACTTAAATAAGAGAAATTATTATAAATAATACTAATTATAATAATTTTGTTTACTTATGTAACAATTCTGTAATAAATTACCAACCAATTCCTATTTGAGCCATATATCTTCTATCTTCTAACTGTCCAACTACTGAACCTAACTGTTCTTGATATGTAGCGACTTGTAATTTCAACACAGCGAGTTGCATATCAAGACCAGCAGTATAAGCACCCTGATAAAGCCCACCATTGAGTGTTAATAAAAACCACGAGTTATCAACAAGACCAGCACTTACACCAGCACGAATATGTTGCAACATATCAAACTCTATGTCAGTATTATCATACTGATCTTTACTATAATAAGGATTGTAATTTCTTATTCTCATCTGCTCTGCATTCAGTGCATCTACATAATCAAGTGAAACCGTAAGTGCATTCATCCAAGAGATTTCAGGTGAGATAGCTGCACCAAAGTTGAGAGTCATCGGCTGTGCACCGTAAGCATCATCAAAGTTCAATGTCCCTATATTCATAAGACTAGCACCAAAAGAGGGATGCCATGAAGCGAAAAATGAAGGTTTGTATAAAACACCTAAATCTACCCCAAATCCTGAATTGTCTACTTCATAAGTATCTTGTATGTAAGTTTCTAAGTCATCTTTATGTTGTAAAATTTCAGACTCAGTCAAACCAACCTCGTAAGATTTTTGCTGAATATATTTTGCACCAACGCCGAGCGTAATAGTACCATCCAAGACATTTTCTAACTCATAAGCAACACCTAATGTAACTCCACCATATACTCTTGAGTGAGTCTCTAGTAGTCCATTAGTTCCTTCATTTGCATGTGGAATCAAGTTGATATCTCCTGAAGCGAGAATACCCATTGAATAAGCTATATTTGAATCTGTATGATAAGAAAAAGAACTATAATTTGCTACATCTGCATTAAAAGCATCACCAGAATATTTTTTTACTACATCTATCACTTCAGTGTCGTTCGCATCGCTAATATCATTGATAAAACTTTGTGTGTTTGATGAGCTTGTTGCACTTAAACCTAAAAGTTCTACTTCCATCCCATGTGATTTTTTAATGTTTATAAGCCCTGCAGGATTATAAAAGAGAGAACTTGAATAGCCACCAACAGCAGTATTTGCTGCACCAGCACCCATAATACGGGCATCCTTATAAATAAATTCTTGGATTGCCATATCTGCTTGAAGCAGAGAGCTAAAAGCCATAAAAGAGAGAGGTATTAATCTTTTCATTATTATTCCTTACTTATTTAGATAATCTAACATATCTTGAACAGTTACATTTGCATCAGCACTCACACCTAAATCTGTTTTGAAGTTATTTACACTATCTGCAATGTCTGGATCATCTGATACATTTGAGATAGTATCTGTCCCGCCATTAAGAGTATTTACTAATAAATCCGCAACATTTTGTGTACTATTGTTACCAAAGTCTACAGGACAGGCATAACAACCTAAGTTTGTGTTATTGATACTACCATCACTATTTTCAATGCCACTACAGTTAGCTTTACTTCTATTTACATCACAATAGCCATCTGTTAAAATAGTACTGTTATTAGCATCTCTTACATCACTCCGTGCTAATCTGTAGAATGTCAGACCTGAATTAACTACCGTTAATGCAACAAAAGAATTACCACTTATATTTATATCTTCAGAGCTTATCGTGGAGCCATTAGCAAAAGTGTTATTTGTATCGATAGCCCAAGCAAGAGCATCCAAACTAGCTTGCATATCTAATGGTGTAGTATCATTACTATCACTATCAAGAGAAGAGACTAGAGCATCTACATTTCCTGTTAGAAGTGTAATTGTATTCGCTGTTTGCAGTGTTTGATTGAAGCCTAAATAGAGACAAGCACTACTTAAACGTGTACTATCACTACTGTTAAGATCTTCTTGACTACATAAAGAGTTAATAGTGCTATTTTCATCTCCTCCTATTGATTTGAGATAATAATTTTGTGCATCTTGCAGGTAAATAGTGGCACTATCACTCTTATTCTCATTGAAACTTGAAAGAAAAGTTGAAAATGTATTATTATTTTCTGGTCCACTTGTATCACTAGAATCGATAACAATTTTTAAAACATCACTTGCACCCAAACCTGCTTTACCCATATAGGCTGTTGCTAAATTATAATCCTTATCACTTTGTGTAAATGCTGATGAGCAACTACCATCAAGAGCATCTATCGCTTGAGT
>JALUKS010000105.1 GCA_027056465.1 Sulfurimonas sp. | reverse complement strand
TCAAATGTAAAACGTGGGATTTTAGTGACAACATAGTCGATAACTGGCTCAAAAGACGCAGGTGTTCCCGTGATGTCGTTTGTAATCTCATCAAGAGTAAAACCAACAGCTAAAAGTGTTGCTACCTTAGCGATAGGATAACCAGTCGCCTTAGAAGCAAGTGCAGAAGAGCGAGAAACGCGAGGGTTCATCTCGATAACAATCATACGACCAGTTTTTGGGTCTATAGAGAACTGAACATTTGAGCCACCTGTATCGACACCAATCTCACGGAGGATATCAAAAGAGGCATTTCTCATTCTTTGGTACTCTTTATCTGTAAGCGTTAGAGCAGGGGCTACCGTGATACTATCACCAGTATGCACACCCATAGGGTCGAAGTTCTCGATGGCACAAACGATGATACAGTTATCTGCCTTATCACGGATAACCTCCATCTCATACTCTTTCCAACCAAGAAGAGACTCCATAATCTCAATCTCACTTACAGGAGAAGCTGAGAGTCCTTCTTCAGCAAGAGCTTTAAACTCTTCCATATTGTAAGCGACACCTGAACCACCACCAGCAAGAGTAAATGAAGCACGAGAGATAACAGGAAAACCTATCTCTTTTACGACCTCTATCGCCTCTTCAACGGAGTAAGCATTAGCACTTTTAGGTAGATCCATTCCTATCTTTATCATCGCTTCACTAAACGCTGAACGATCCTCACCCTTATGGATAGCTTCAGGAGTTGCACCTAAAAACTCTACACCTTTGAGCATCCCTTTTTCGTACATACTTGTAGCGACATTAAGAGCAGTCTGCCCACCCATAGTTGGTAGAACAGCATCAACATTTTCATCTTTGATGATTCTTGCGATAACTTCCTCTTTGATAGGCTCGATGTACGTTCTATCTGCGAACTCTGGATCAGTCATAATAGTTGCTGGATTTGAGTTGATAAGCACTACACGGTAGCCTAACTCTTTGAGTGTTTTAACAGCTTGTGTTCCTGAGTAGTCAAATTCACAGGCTTGACCGATAATAATCGGACCTGAACCAATAAGTAAAATAGTTTTTATGTCGGTGCGTTTTGGCATTGTAACCCTTTGAGAATAATTTGAGAATAATCGTTAAAAATTTAGTGATTATAGCCAAAGGGCACTTAAAATTTGATGAGTTTTAGGTGAGTTTCTTAATAGTGAAATGTATAGATAAGAGAAATTAATCCTGAGTAGACAAAAGAGTCTTTAAGGAGGGGGCTTTCTTGAGCTGTATTTACTATGCTGTCTACACGTGCATTGAGCATTGTAGAGAGATTTTTGCTAAGTGGGTATGTAAGAAAGGTTTCTCCTCCTACTTGAAAACCACCCTTAGGCTTAAAAAAAGTGAAGTGAGAATTATTCGCTTCTTCTTGTGTTACACCATAATAATAGTTCACAAAAGCATCGGATTGATAACTCATTATTAGACTAGGATATAAACTAAATTTCCCAAAATGAAACTCATCTCCAATCTCAGTTTTTATAAGCCATGTATTATCTCTTGCTAAGAGATCAGTAAGTAGCATTACTTCAATATAATGCTTATGATAAAGAGCGCTAAAAGCAAGACCACCCTCTATTGTTGTTTTTCTCTCATTAAGACCAGTTAAATCTTTAATATCTTTTGTTTTGTAACCAAAAGTTCGAGGCTGGGCAGTGAGTGAGAATGCCCAAGAAAAATCTTTCTTTTTCTCTCCTAAAAAATAGACACCTGCACGGCTCCATCGAACATAAAAAAGAGCATTATCAAAGAAAATCACAGGGCTAGGAACTATAATGTTTTTTACAGATTTATAAGGTTGGCTCTGTCCATATATGCCTAATCCAATGGTGAGCTTCTTTGTTCTATTTTCATCGAAAGTCTCTTGGGCATAGAGAGTGGAAAGCAGAAGTGTTATAAATAAAAAATATTTCATTTAATTTTCCTTATGATATGAAAATAATTTGGTTCAAAGTCTTTATAATAGGGTTCAATAATAGCATTTTGGTAACCTTGAGAAGAAGTGACTGAAAGAACTTTTCCTACCTTTAAGCCTTTGATGAATATGTCATCTAGTCCAGAAGTTGTTACTTCATCACCTACTTTTATGGAGTAGAATGCAGGAATAAAATTGACTATTAAGTTTGCATTATTATTTCCATGAGCTATTCCTGGAGCACTTTTGTCACCAACATAAACAGCATAAGCACTTTTTATATCTTGGTTGAGAAGGGCTAATGCTCTGTTGTTTTTATTGATGACAATACCTGCAACTAGCTCTTTGTATGTGAGTCCATAAATTTTAGATCCATTATAATCAGGAACATCTATCCAAAGTCTCTTAAAGTTCCCAAATTTTTCATAGGAGATAGTTCGTACAAGTTCTACCTGTGGCGAAATTGTAAAGTTTGCATCTTGTGCAGTATATAAATCACTTATTTCTTTAGCAAGTTCCTGCATTACCAAATGCTTGTCTTCATAGTTTTGAAGTTGCTTCTTGAGGCTCTTTATCTCATGAGCTTGAAAAAAGTAGGTATTAAGAGAATCACTAATGTATTTATTTGAATTATGGTAGTTGATTTTGATAAAGTTAAGGGAAGTAATTATTGGAGATTGTATGGTATTACTATAGTAAAAAGCACCCCAAAGGAGTGCAATGGTGACAGAAAGAAAGGAAAATAACTCTTTATTCATTCTCAAAAAGTTCTTGTAGTAAGTCTATCTCTTCAAGTGCTTTACCAGTTCCGTGTGCAACTGCTAGGAGTGGCTCATCTGCAACAAAAACAGGAATACGGACAATATCTGAAAGGTATTTATCAAGTTGGCGAATAAGTGCGCCACCACCAGTTAAGATGATACCATGGTTTACGATATCTCCAGCTAAATCAGGAGGCATCTGTTCGAGTACATTTCTAAGTGCTTCCGCAACTTCTTTAAGTGGCTCTTTCATCGCATCACGTGCATCTTCGCTTGTAAGTTCTACAGAGCTTAAAAGACCTTCGACTTGGTCACGACCATTTACTGTCATGACAAGCTCTTCATCAAGTGCAACAGCAGTACCTATGTTGATTTTTATATCTTCAGCAACACGCTCACCTATAAGAAGATTATACTTTTTTCTTACATAGTTAATGATACCTTGATCTATCTTATCACCAGCAGTACGGATAGACTTTGAGAGAACAAGCCCACCAAGAGATACAACACCTATTTCTGTAGTACCACCACCTATATCTACAACGAGATGCCCTTGAGGCTCACGAATATCTACACCCGCACCAATAGCAGCAGCCATAGGTTCTTCAATGAGGAATACCTCACGAGCACCAGCACTTAAAGCAGA
>JALUKS010000104.1 GCA_027056465.1 Sulfurimonas sp. | reverse complement strand
ATGTTGAGTTTCAAATGTTAGGTTTTCTTGATGTAGAGAATAATAGTGCAGTATCAAAAGAACAGATGAAAGAGTGGGTAGATGCAGGATATGTAAACTACTTAGGTGTGAGTGATAATGTAAAAGAAGAGATAGCTAAAGTTGACTGTGTAGTTTTACCATCATTTTATAGAGAAGGAACACCTAGAATACTACTAGAGAGTGCTAGTATGGCTAAACCTATAATTACTACCGATAATGTAGGTTGCCGTGATGTTGTAGATGATGGAGTAAATGGATACTTATGTGAAGTTAGAAATGCACAAGACTTGGCTGATAAAATGGAAATGATGTTGGGTCTATCTGAGAGTGAAAGAGTTGAAATGGGTAGAAAAGGTCGAGAGAAGATGATACATGAGTTTGATGAGAGTATTGTTATTGGGAAGTATTTGGATAGTTTAAATAAAATTTTAAAAGGAGAAAGAAAATGAAAGGCATAATTTTAGCAGGAGGAAGTGGCACACGCCTCTACCCACTAACGAAAGGTGTAAGTAAACAACTCATGCCAATTTACGATAAACCAATGATCTACTACCCACTATCAGTTTTGATGTTAGCAGGTATAAAAGAAGTTCTTATCATCTCAACACCAAAAGACCTTCCACGATTTGAAGAGCTTTTAGGTGATGGTTCTGACATTGGTATGAAGTTTTCTTATATTGTTCAGCCTAGCCCTGATGGTTTAGCTCAAGCTTTTATACTTGGAGAAGAGTTTATAGGTTCTGATGATGTTACTCTTGTTCTTGGGGACAATATCTTTTATGGTCATGGACTTACAGAGCTTTTAGCTAAGAGTGTTAAGAATGCAGAACAAGAAAATAAAGCTACTGTATTTGGTTACTATGTAAAAGACCCTGAACGCTACGGTGTTGCTGAATTTGATGCAGATGGTAATGTAACTTCTATAGAAGAGAAACCTAGTGAGCCTAAAAGTAACTATGCAGTGATAGGGCTTTACTTTTATCCTAATGATGTGATACAAAAAGCTAAAGAGGTAAAACCTAGTGATAGAGGAGAGTTAGAGATTACTACTCTAAACCAAGACTACCTAGCAGATAAAAGACTAAAAGTTGAACTTATGGGTCGTGGGTATGCATGGCTAGACACAGGTACTCATGAGAGTCTGCTTGAAGCTAGTATGTTTATACAGACTATTGAAAATCGTCAAGGTCTTAAAGTGGCTTGTTTGGAAGAGATAGCGTTTGAGATGGGGTATATTAGTAAGGAAGAGCTTGTTGAACTTGCACAGCCTTTGAAGAAAAATCAGTATGGGCAGTATTTGTTGGCTCGGGCTGAGTTGGGTAAGTAAAGGGTTGTACCGACTGAAGTCGGTTTTTTGGTATAATTTAGGAAAAAGGAGTTAAACAATGACAATTGTTGATGAAAAAGAAATTTTAGAAATTGAGAAAATTAAACTTGAAGTACAAAAACTACTTGATGAGCCTATGCGTTTAAAGATTGATATATACCGAACAATGCTTCTTACCATTGCGGTCACAACTGCTGTTGTAAGTGCTTATTTTAAATTTTTGGCGGAATAGAAGATGAATTTTATAAGAACAGATATACCTGATGTAGTTATAGTTGAACCTAAGGTTCACGGAGATGATAGAGGTTACTTCATAGAGACTTTTAGAGCAGATAAGCTTGAAGAGTTTCTGGGTTACAAGATAAACTTTTGCCAAGATAATGAATCTAAATCTTCTCGTGGGGTTTTAAGAGGTCTTCACTATCAGTTAGCGCCTTCAGCTCAGACTAAACTTGTTCGTGTTATAAGTGGTCGTGTTTTGGATGTGGCTGTAGATATTCGTAAAGGCTCATCTACATTTGGTAAACATATGGCAGTTGAGCTTACAAGTGAGAATAAACGCCAGCTTTTAGTACCTCGTGGGTTTGCTCATGGTTTTGTGGTGCTTGAAGATGATACTGTGTTCGCTTACAAGGTCGATAATTATTATTCACCTGAAAATGATAGAGGGATTGCTTTTGATGATGAGGCTTTGGGGATTGACTGGAAAGTAGCTTTGAGTGAGTTAAATCTTTCTTCTAAAGATAAGGTTCAGCCTAAGCTTAGTGAAACTGATGATATTTTTGAGTATGGGGTGGATTACTACAATGTTTAATGCTGAATTTTTAATTGTGAATTGGAAAATGATATGAATGTTTTAGTTACTGGTAGTAATGGCCAGCTTGGGAATGAGATAAGAGAGTTGGTTTTAGGTGAGGCTGAAGCCACACATCCAAAGAACAGTGAGGCTGAAGCAACACATCCAAAGAACAGTGAGGCTGAAGCCACACATCCGGAAGCCGTTCTCGGATGTGCTCCTTTAGGTGCACCTAATGCTACTTTTGCCTTTACAGATAGTTCTACTTTAGATATAACAGACTTTAAAAAAGTAAAAGAGTTTATAGAAACAAATAAAATAAATGTAATCATAAACTGTGCTGCTTATACAGCAGTAGATAAAGCAGAAGAGGATGAAGTAAACGCAGATAAGATAAACCACTTAGCAGTTAAAAACTTGGCGAGTAACTCTAAAGATAAAAGTATTAAGCTCATTCATATCTCTACGGATTATGTATTTGATGGTGAGAATTTTAAACCTTATGTTGAAGATGATATAACTAGTCCTAATGGCGTTTATGGAAAGACTAAACTTGATGGTGAGAATGCTATGAGAGAGATAAATCCACTGAACTCTATCATCATTAGAACTTCATGGGTATATAGTAGTTTTGGAGCTAACTTTGTAAAAACAATGTTGAGACTTGGTAAAGAGAGAGACTATCTTGGAGTTGTCTTTGATCAAGTTGGTACTCCTACTTATGCTAGGGATTTGGCTAGGGCTATTTTAGAGATTTTGCCTAAGTTAGGTGAGGCTGAAGCCACACATCCGAAGAGTGGTGAGGCTGAAGCCACACATCCACGAGCAGTTCTCGGATGTGATCCTTTAGGTTCACCAAATAATACCCAAATATACAACTACTCCAATGAGGGAGTACTCAGTTGGTATGACTTTGCTAAAGAGATAATGAAAATGGCAAAGATAGAGTGTCAAATAAATCCTATAGAAACTAAAGAGTACCCTACACCAGCAAAGAGACCGCACTACTCACTACTCAATAAATCTAAGATAAAAGAAGAATTTGATATAATGATTCCATATTGGAAAGATAGTTTAGCTGAGTGTTTGCAAACAATGGGAGAAAAGAAATAGCGAAACAAAACAAACTTATAGTTCAAAATATAAATGTTTCATTAAGAAAAATAAATAATGAAGATTTTATTTCTTTAATTAATATTGCTGGAAGTAAAAATAGTGATG
>JALUKS010000103.1:200-3371 GCA_027056465.1 Sulfurimonas sp. | reverse complement strand
AAGAGAAGAATCTCAAGCTTTTAAAATACTATGGCTATCTTCATCTTTTAGTAAAAAACAGAGCTTAGTCTCTTAAAGAAGAGACTTTATAACATTACTTACACCTTGATGTAAGTTGTAGTTTGAAATAGGAAAATCTAGTAGTTCATCTTCTAGGTTGACACTATAGAGTGCAAGATAATCCCCCAATAAAGTCAAATCAATTTTTTCATACTTCTCACAAGCATCAGCATCAAGTTTTGTTCGCTCTAATCTCCCTGATACATTTGACTTTTGTATAGTAAACGCGAGAGTTTTCAGGCTTAAAAAGTCCTGCCACTCAAAGAAAAGTTCAGGTGTAAGTTTCTCTTCTGGTTTGTTTTCTGGATTAAAGAGTATGCCCTTATCTCGTAAAGGCACAAGTATAGAAAGAACTGCACGAGAGAATGGAACCACTTTATCAGCCCAAAAAGGCGACTCGTTCCGTGTTGTAAGCTCATCTCCAATAGTCGAGACAATAGTCTCAATATCTGCATTTTCAAATAGTGTATAAGTTTCTGTTTTCATAGTTGTTTATCTCTTTTGTAAAATATAGCTCTAATAATACACTTTTAGTATATAATTTCGCTTTAAAAAGAAAATAAATGATTTTAAATAAAAGTTTTATAAATGAAGGAATAAAATAATGTAAGAAGTTTGCAGTGGGAGAGTGCACCAACACCCATCCGAACCACAAAACCAACACTGGAGGTTTAAAGATGAAAATACAGTTCATCCAACTTCTTGGGGTAATTGTAGCAGTTATTAATTTAATTGTCAATATCCTAAGATTTGTAAACTCCTAAGTTAGTTTGCACTTCTCCCCTTTTTTGGGGATTAAGTAAGTTACTAAAATCATAGAAATATAAAGGAATATAAATGCAACTCAATAAAAGTTTTATAACAAATCTCGTAGCACTCATACTAATCGGACTCTCATTTCTCTTTTTAGAGTTTCATACTGCCCTGCTCTTTACAGGAATGTTCGCACTCTCTGGAGCTATAACTAACCAACTTGCTATCCATATGCTCTTTGAAAAAGTACCTCTTCTTTATGGTTCTGGTGTTATTCCTCTTCGATTTGAGGCATTTAAAGAGTCTATCAAAAACTTGATGATGCAAGAGTTTTTTACACAAGAGCAGTTAGAAAACTTCTTCGCAAATGAAGATCAGAAGATAAACCTTGAACCTATCATAGAGGAGACAGACTTTGCACCTGCGTTTGATGCTCTCTCAAAAACTGTAATGGAATCCTCTTTTGGAGGAATGCTTGGAATGTTTGGAGGAGAGTCTGCACTAGAGGGATTAAAAGAACCCTTCTCAAACAAGATGAAATCAGCAGTCATCAAGATAGTAAACTCAGAAGCATTCAACGACACAATGCAAAATCACCTCCAAAGCTCATCCCTAAACAAAGATATGCTGAGCTCCATAGAGTCCGTAATAGACTCGCGTTTAAATCAACTCACACCAGAACTCGTAAAAGAGATGGTACAAAAGCTCATAAAAGAGCATCTTGATTGGTTAGTTGTATGGGGTGGCGTCTTTGGAGGACTCATAGGTTTAGTAAGCTCTTTTTTTATATAGCTCTAAACTATCTCTATTTCCACATCTCCACCAACTACAAGATGGTCACCTTTAATGAGCTTCGCACGTTTACGGAGTTCTATCTCACCATTTCTCTCTACATAGCCATCAGCTACTATCATCTTTGCTTGAGCACCTGTATCTACTAAGTCTAGTACTTTTATAAGTTTAAAAAGTTCTATATATTCATCTTTGAGTTCAAATTTCATCATTTTATTATTTCCTAATGTGATTAATTAAAGAAATAATAGCATTTTACTACTATCATAGAGATTATTTATGCAAAAAAGCATTAAGTTGGTTTGCAAAGAGTTCAGCATCCTTACTTGAAAAAGGTTTGGGTCCTTTTGTTATCTCACCACTTTCACGTATCTTATCCATCAGATTTCTCATAGCTAAGTACTGTTTGATATTATCTACACTGTAGAGTTCTCCACGGTGGTCTATAGCATGAGCCTTTTTAGTGATGACTCTATCAGCTAGAGGGATATCTGCTGTTATCACTAAATCACCCTCTTCTAATATTTCCACTATCTTGTTATCCGCTTCATCAGCCCCAGCATCTACAATTAGATAAGAGACATAGCTACTTTTTCCAATGGAAACTTTTTTGTTAGCAACTACTACTGTTTGAAGAGCTAAGCGCTCAATCTGTTTGAGTAGTATAGGTTTAAGGATATTTGGAAAGGCATCCCCGTCTACATATATTTTAAACATTTATTAGCTCCAATTTTTCTGCTCGTGAAAGTTTTTTGATAGCATACTCGCGTTTTAAGGCGGTACTTCTGTTCTCACTCTCTTCACTATAAACAAGCTCTACAGGTCTGCGAAGTTTCGTGTACTTTGCCCCTTTTTGTGAGCTATTATGCTCCTCTACTCTGCGTTTTATATCTGTGGTGATACCAGTATAAAGAGTAGCATCAGCACACCTAAGTATATATACAAAATAGGACATATTCTAGCTTTGAACTTTATAGGCACAAAGTGATGTCACAAAAAGAAACAGTGTCAAAAAATTTATCTTATATTTCATTGAAATAATTATAGCATAAATAGTAGCTGCGATTATTCAGTTACAATACAATATATCACATTAATAAAACATTTTTGAAAATGAGGCGAATATGCATAAAGATAAAATTTTAATAGTAGAAGATGATGAAATCACTTCTCTAAACCTAAATATTTCACTTCAAAAGCAAGGATACACCATTGTTGCAGTTTGTGATAACATAGAACAAGCAAAAACAAAATTAGCGACAGTTAACCCTGATTTAGTTATTATCGATATACCACTAGATGAGAGGGATGATGGGGTTGAGCTTGCTCAATATATCACAAAAAAATATCAGCTTCCTTTTATCTATCTCACCTCCTACAGTAATGACGAAATTATTGAGAAGGCTAAACTCACTGAGCCATATGGTTATATTATCAAACCTTTTGATATTAAATTGCTGCATGCTACAATACCTTAGCCAAATATCAATCCTCAAGCAGCCATCTCCTGATGATGAATAGCCCCAATAGAGGTAATATTAGAATATATCCGCTTCATTAAAATAT
>JALUKS010000103.1:0-190 GCA_027056465.1 Sulfurimonas sp. | reverse complement strand
AATGCCTTTTTACATTTACTGGTTACACAATTAGGGAGTATTATCAGTTTTGATCAAGCTAGGGAGTATGTCTGGAGTGAACATGGAGCTACTGAGAATAGTGTACGTACTTTAGTTTGGCGACTTCGTAGTAAACTCCCTAGTGACATTATCAAAAATGCTTCAGGAGTTGGCTACTACATAGAGGAGT
>JALUKS010000102.1 GCA_027056465.1 Sulfurimonas sp. | reverse complement strand
AGTATGTGGTCAGCACCGGGTTTTGAAGAGAAAACGGATTAAAATTTCGCTATAATGCGAAAAAAAATAGTAAAGATAAGAGAAATGAAAAGAATAAACTTTGAAGAAGCACTAAAATTATATGATATGGATTTTTTTGATTTAGGGTCACTAGCAGATACTGCACGCCAAGAACTTCATGGAAAGAAAACATACTTTAATATCAATCGTCACATCAATCCAACAAATGTTTGTGCTGATGTCTGTAAGTTTTGCGCCTACTCGGCAACACGCAAAAATCCTAATCAATACACGATGAGCCATGAAGAGATACTCAAAACGGTCAAAGAGATAGATGAACGCGGTGCTAAAGAGGTGCATATCGTTTCGGCCCATAACCCTAATGTTACACTCGATTGGTATTTGGGGATTTTTAAAAAGATAAAAGATAACTATCCTCATTTACATGTGAAAGCTTTAACAGCTGCTGAGGTTGATTTTCTCTCTCGCCATCATGGGCTTAGTTATGATGAAGTGCTTGATTTGATGGTGGAAAATGGTGTCGATTCTATGCCAGGTGGTGGTGCTGAAATCTTCGATGAGAAGGTTCGTGACTTTATCTGTAAGGGAAAAGTGACTTCTGATCAGTGGTTTGAGATTCATAGAAAGTGGCATGAACGCGGGAAGAAGTCCAATGTTACTATGCTTTTTGGGCATATTGAGTCTCGTGAAAATCGCATCGACCATATGATGCGTATTCGTGATTTGCAGGACATTACGGGTGGTTTTAACTGCTTTATTCCTCTTGTCTATCAAAAAGAGAATAACTACTTAAATATAGAGTCACCAATAACAGCAAATGAGATTTTAAAGACTATGGCACTCTCGCGTTTAGTGCTAGACAATGTACCAAATCTTAAAGCTTACTGGGTGACTTCTACGGTAAACTTAGCACTTGTCGCTCAAGAGTTTGGAGCAAATGACCTCGATGGAACTATAGAAAAAGAGTCTATAAACTCAGCAGCAGGGGCGAAGAGTGCCAACGGCGTCGATGTCACAGAGTTTACAGCCCTTATAAAAAACAGTGGCTTTATCCCAGTAGAACGCGATAGCCTCTACAACGAGATAAAAGTCTGGTAGAAAACGCCACTATGCAAGTAACGGTTGTTATTCCTACTTATAACCGTTATGAGTTACTCTATCGAGCTATCCGTTCTCTTTTTGCACAAACATACCAACCTTCTGAAATCATAGTGGTGGATGATGGTTCAACAGATAAGAGTTCTGCCATCCAAAACGATTTTCCTTCTATAAAATATATCTATCAAAAAAATAGTGGTGTCTCCTCTGCTAGAAATAGAGGCATAGAGTCTGCCACGTATGAATGGGTGGCGTTTTTAGACTCTGATGATGAGTGGTTGCCGACCAAACTAGAAGAGCAGGTTCGTTTGCATCAGCAAAACAGAGAGCTACTTATAAGCTATACGGATGAAATTTGGATACGAGATGATTTAGAAGTTAACATTCCTAAAAAGTTTAAAAAGATAGGAGTGGATAGCTTCATAGAAAACCTCTCCTACTGTAATATCGCCCCCTCAGCAGTGCTTATCCATAAGACTCTTTTTAAAAGAGTTGGTGTGTTTGATGAGAGCTTAGAAGTCTGTGAAGATTACAACCTCTGGTTACGTATAAGTCTAAAAACAGAAATAGCACTCGTAGATAAAAAACTTATCAAAAAATATGCAGGGCATGAAAATCAGCTAAGTTTTAAACACTGGGGCATGGATAGATTTCGTGTGAGAACTTTAGAAAAACTTTTAATGAATGAAAAAAGTCTAACTATTACAAAGAGAGCATTGATAGAAAAAGAGCTTCTAAAAAAGTATATATTTCTACTAAAAGGTGCTTTAAAGCATAATCGAAGAGAAAATGTAAAAATATATGAAGAAAAAGTAGCAAATTTTAGATTAGTTTAAATTTCTACTGCTATAATTCTTCTCACATTCCGGATTAGCTCAGCGGTAGAGTAGGTGACTGTTAATCACTTGGTCGCTGGTTCGAATCCAGCATCCGGAGCCACTTCAAATATAAATCCCTAAACTATTATTTTTCTATTTTTGACTAGCATATACTAAAGAAGATTTTGCAAATTTTTTAGCATGTGATGATGCAGATAAGGGTAAAAAAAGAAGAGAATAGTATAATACAATTATGAAAAAATTAGCCCCATTTATACTTATATCTGTTTTTATACTCTTTATCGTTGCCCTCTTTCTCTCTCTTGGTAAAGTGCAGAAAATGGTTGTCATAAAAGAGGGGAACATAAAAAAAGTTCCTCTTGAAGTAGTTCTTCATAAATACCAAGATAGCTATTGTGGTATGGTGATTGATGATACTACATACCTCTCTGAGGTAATTGCACCTGATGGAAAGACATGGTTCTTTCATGATCATGGTGATTTTGTGCTATGGCTTGAAGATAAACCTTTTAAAGATAAAGCTGTAATCTGGGTACGAACCAAAGATACTAAGAGATGGCTTCATGCACAAGATGCCTACTACTCTTTGAATGATATTACCCCTATGGGCTATGGTTTTGGTGCTTATGAAAAAAAGCAAAAAAACTTTGTCTCGTATGAGACTTTTAAACTTAAAATGCTCCGTGGAGAAACCATGAAAGACCCAAAAATCCGTAAAAAACTACTAGGACTCTAATCGATGGAAACTGTAAATCTTCTCACTATCATAAGTATCGCGTTTCTAGGCTCTTTTGGACACTGTATAGGTATGTGTGGGGGTATAGTAATGGCTTACTCTACCATCAAGATAGAGCCACAAAGCTCAAAAGTCTCAAAAACTGTAGCACATCTACTCTATAACTTTGGTCGCGTTTTAACCTACACTATACTGGGTGCAATGTTTGGAGCATTAGGTGGTGTAGTGCTCTTTTCCAACTTAGCTAATGGAATATTGCTCATTGTGACTGGTGTGATTATGATACTTGCGGGACTCTCCTTGATGGGCAAGATAAAGTTTCTCACTCTCATAGAACACTCCTTTTCAAGATCACCACTCTATAAAAAAACTTTTCAAAGAGTGCTTAACTCTAAGTCTAATAGTAGTTTTTTTCTTCTAGGTATGCTCAATGGACTTCTTCCTTGTGGCTTTGTTTACTTCTTTGCTATTACCGCAGCAAGTACTGCTAATCCCCTCTATGGAGCATTGGTCATGGCTATCTTCGGGATGAGTACTATTCCTGCTATGTTTGGAGTTGGCTTTTTGACTTCACTTGCATCTGCCACAAGTTTTAGAAACATGATGATGAGCCTCTCTAGTGTAGCAGTTATCCTTTATGGTGCATTTACTATTTATAATGGTTATGGTTATATAGACAATGC
>JALUKS010000101.1 GCA_027056465.1 Sulfurimonas sp. | reverse complement strand
ATTACCTCTGCTGAAAATGTCGGCTCTATCGTGAGAAGTTGTGCTGCTCTTGGAGTGAACTCACTTCTCATAGGAGATGAGACCCCACATCCTTACAATCGCCGCGCTCTTCGCGTCTCCATGGGGTATGCAACGAGAGTAAAAACATCTCTTCATAAGGGTATAAAAGAGACCATAAAAGTGTTACAAGTAAAAGGCTACAGAGTTTTTGCAGCCGAGGTAGCACCAAACTCTACACCACTTAGAGAGGTAATCACACCAAAAAAATGGGTGCTTATCATGGGACATGAGGGTCGAGGCATAGCAGAAGATATTTTAGAACTTTGCGATGAAATCGTAACTATTGAGATGCAAGAGGGTGTAAAAAGCTTCAATGTAGGTGTCGCAGCTTCGCTTATGATGTATCAGTTTAAGAAATAAGACAGTTCTTTTAAAGTAGAATTTCTTATAAGTGAATAAAAGGATAAGCAGATGACTTTTAAATCAATGTCGATAAGTAAGAAGATACATATACCGTTAATAGTCTCTATTCTTATAGGATTTTTAATAATTCTTGTGAATTATTTTCAATCTATCGAGACGCTAAAGGGTCAAGTATATACAAAAGAGCAAAATGCACTGACTCTTACATATTCAGAGTTAATGCGAGCAAAAAAGAGTGTTGGTCTTACTAATGCTATTGAAATTGCAAAAAATTATAGTGTTGTTCGTGCATTATTGGAAAATAATCGTGCTATTGCTATAGCAGGGATGCAAGGTCTCTCAGATACATTTCGAGCAGATACTCCTTATAAAAACATTAAAGTACATATTCATGATGCGAATATACATAGCTTTTTACGTGCATGGAAGCCTACTAAATTTGGCGATGATTTAAGTGGTTTTCGTCATACTGTTGTTGCTGTAAAGAGAGATAAAAAAGCTATCGTAGCTATCGAACTTGGTCGTGCAGGAATGGTTTTACGAGGGATAGCACCTATTATCGTAAATCAAAAATATTTAGGATCTGTTGAATTTATGCAGGGACTCAACTCCATCGTAAAATCTGCAAAAAAGAGTAGTGATTATGATATCGCCATTGTGATGAAGAACAAGTATCTCTCTGTTGCGACACTCTTAGAAAAAACTTTAAAAGTTCAAAACTACTCTTTAGCAGTTAAAGAAAGTGTTGTAAATCCAGACTTCTTTAATGACCTTAACAGTGTAAAAATTGACAAAACTGATGGCTTCCAAATCACAGATAAATATTTTGTAGTATCCATACCAATCAAAGATTTTAGTGGAAATATTGTCGGATATGCGTTAGTTGGTAATAAGATAGCAAATGTAAATAATATTATCTCACAGTCGGAAGACTCTCTTTTAAGACAGGTTTACATTATGTCTTCAATTGATATATTTATGTTGATAATTCTACTCTTTATCATCAAAAGATCGGTAACAGATCCGATTGTAAATCTTGATAAGGTGGCAAGAGAACTAGCAGAAGGTGATGCAGATTTAAGTAGAAGAATGCCAGTCAAAAGTAGTGATGAGCTAGGTCGTGCAAGTAAAAGTTTCAATATCTTCTTAGATAAAGTAGAAGAGATAGCTCTTGAAGCACAACGAGAAGCGAGAAATGCAGAAGAGGCTGTCAAGGAGGCACATGCAGCTGCCCAAGCGAATAGACTCACACTTTCTCTCTCTTCTGAGATGCTTAGTGGTGCAGTAGCAAACGCGAATAATCTTCGTGATAGCATAAGTGAAAATGTAGAGAGTGTCAATCAAGTCAATGCTCTTAATGCAGAGACCTCTTCAGTTATTCAAGAGGTGACTGCATCTACTGAGAACATCAAAGACTCTATCAACAACATTACAGAGATGGTAAGTGAGTCAAGAAGTTCAGCAGATGAGCTTAACTCAAATGTAGAGGAGATTTTCAATGTTATTTCCCTCATCAAAGATATCTCCGATCAGACTAATCTCCTTGCACTCAATGCTGCCATAGAGGCTGCACGAGCTGGAGAGCATGGTCGAGGTTTTGCAGTTGTAGCTGATGAAGTAAGAAAACTCGCAGAGAGAACACAAAAAGCGACAAGCGAAGTCGAAGCGAACATCAGTGTCCTAAAACAAAACTCTATGAGCATGAGTGAAAATAGTGAAAAAATCGAAGAACAATCCATGGAATCCCGTGAGAGATTAGAAGCATTTGTAGCAACACTAGCACAACTCATTGAAAATAGTCAAACCATCACAAAAGACAATGAAAACATAGGAGATGGACTCTTTGTAAATATGGCGAAACTTGACCACATGGTCTATAAAAACAATGCCTACTCTTCAATGCTAGAGGGAAAACAGAACTTTACAACCGAGGAGCATACATCATGCAGACTAGGTAAATGGTATGCACAAGAGGGTAAAACAAGCTTCGGGGCAAGTAGTGAGTTTAATGCACTACAAGAACCACATAAAAAAGTGCATGATGATATTGCTAAAGTAATGAGTAAAATAGGAAGTAGCGATATTGATGCTATTCTTGCACTTTTCAAAGATGCTGAAAAAGCTTCTCATGAACTCTTTGAACATTTAGATGGGATGATTAGAGAGAAAGTGTAACTTTATAAATAGTATCCAGAGGGCTAAGCAATCCCTCTGTTTTGATGAATGCAGTGGTTAATTGCAATATTTAGAATATATCTGTATCCAAACAAACTTATACCACAAAAAGGGTATAATTTCATAAAAAGATATTATCATGAACTTTAAAGACCTCCCACTCGAAGCAGAGATGCTTACTACCCTCAACTCCCTTGGCTATACAAACGCGACACCTATTCAGGCTGAAACTCTACCACTTATACTAGATGGAAAAGACATCATTGCTGAGGCAAAAACTGGAAGTGGAAAAACTGCTGCGTTTGGAATAGGGCTTCTCACTAAACTTGATGTAAAAAGATTTCGTGTACAGTCTTTGGTACTTTGTCCGACTCGTGAGCTTGCTGATCAGGTGGCTAAAGAGCTTCGCCGTATCGCACGATTTAAACACAATATCAAGATTTTAATGCTAACAGGTGGAGAGAGTTTCGGCAAACAGTTAGGCTCTCTTGCTCATCAAGCTCATATCATTGTAGGGACACCGGGTAGGGTTCTTAAGCACTTAAACAAAGAGAGCTTAGAGCTAACAAACTTACAAACGTTAGTACTCGATGAAGCAGATAGAATGCTCGATATGGGCTTTTTAGAAGAAGTAGAAGCAGTGATGGCATTTACTCCCAAAGAGAAACAAACACTACTCTTTTCGGCTACTTATGATAATGAAGTGCTAGCCGTGAGCAAACGCATACAAAAAGATGCTGTGAGTGTGAAAACAACGCAGGCAGAAGTGGCAAACAAGATAGAAGA
>JALUKS010000100.1 GCA_027056465.1 Sulfurimonas sp. | reverse complement strand
TGCTTCTTCCCCTCTCTTGGCTCTACTGTTCAATTATGTATTTGCGTTTTAAAACACAGAGGGCTGAAGATTTTGGCATAGATATAGTGAGTGTAGGTAATCTCAATGTCGGTGGGAGTGGTAAAACACCACTTGTTACTGCTCTTGCTAAAGAGAGTGAAGATGTTGCGATAATTCTCCGTGGTTATGGTAGAGAATCACAAGGGCTTTATGTAGTAAAAGATAGAGAAAATATCTTAGTCGATGTGAGTGTAAGTGGTGATGAAGCAATGATTTATGCACAAAAACTTCCAAAGGCCATCGTAATAGTGAGTGAAGATAGAAAAGAGGGGATAAAAAAAGCTAAAGAGATGGGGGTAAAGCGAATTTTTTTAGATGATGCCTACTCAAAACATAATATCAAAAAGAGAGATATTGTTATCTATGTCGATTCTAAAAACTCTGCTTGTCTTCCAGCAGGAGCTTTTCGTGAGAGGCTCTGGAGAGGGAAAGATGTAAGAGTAATTTATGAGAATATAGATTTCAAACGCCATGTAACTCTCAAATATCCTACAAAGAAAATGGCACTTGTAACAGCTATAGCAAGACCAGAGCGCTTAGATACTTTTTTACCTAAAGTGACTTCAAAACACTATTTTCCTGATCATTATAGTTTTGCTAAAGAGGAACTTTTAGAGATTTTAGAGAAAGAAAATGCAGACTCACTGCTTGTTACTTACAAAGATTTTGTAAAGATGCAAGGCTTTGAAATTCCCCTCTCTTTGCTCGACCTTGATGTAGAGGTTGACTCTTCGTTAATAGATTTTATAAATTCATAATGGTATTTTAGATAAAATAGCAAAAATAATAGAATTATGCAGGAAAAATATTGCAAGCAAAAATAGAAACAGTTAAAACCCTCCTTGATGCACTTCCCTTTATAAAAGAGTTTCGTAAAGAGATAGTAGTTATAAAGTATGGCGGCTCAGCACAGACTTCACCTCAGTTAAAAGAGAAATTTGCTGAAGATATTTTACTGATGTATCTTGTGGGTATTAAGCCCGTTATCGTGCATGGTGGTGGAAAGAAGATTACCGATATGCTAGATGCTCTTCATATTGATACGAAGTTTATCGAGGGACAGCGAGTTACTACAAAAGAGGTGATGCGAATCGCCGAGATGATACTGAGTGGAGAGATAAACAAAGAGATAGTTTCACTCTTGAACTCTTACTCTGCAAAGGCTATTGGTATAAGTGGAAAAGATGCACACTTTATCACAGCTGAGGCGAAAGACTTCGCTAAGTGGGGGCTTACAGGAAATATCACAAATGTAAAGTCTGATGTTGTATGCAATCTTATTAAAGAGGGTTTCATCCCCGTTATCGCTCCTATTGCTGCTGGAAGTGAGATGGGTCATCCTGGTTACAATATAAACGCTGATCTCTGTGCTTCGTATGTTGCAAAAGCGATAGGGGCAAATAAAATCATCTTCTTAACTGATACAGAAGGAGTGCTTAGTAAGGACAAAGAGCTTTTTTCAAGTCTGACATCTGATGCAGTAGAAGCACTTAAGTCTGATGGAACTATCAATGGTGGTATGGTGCCAAAAGTGGATGCTTGTCTTGAGGCTATTAATGGTGGTGTCGCAAAAGCTCACATCATAGATGGTAGGCTTGAACACTCTATGCTTTTAGAACTTTTCACATCTGAGGGTGTGGGTACAGAGATAGTAAAGTAGTTTAGGTGTTCGCTCGTCTTTTTTTTCTCGGAGTACTTTTTGCAGCTACACTGAGTGCAAATGAGTATGCAATGATGTACCCAGTCTCCTTGAAAAAAGATGAACAAGTGACATTTTTAGTGAAGTATGCTACTTATAAACGGGAGTTCACACTGCGTTGGACTCTCTTTGTAAATGAGGGCTTAGTCCTCTTTCATACTTACAATAAAAGTGTTTTTCAAAATATTTTGTACCTCAATGGTACAAATCAAAGTTTTAAAGTTTTTCTAAAACCAAAGGGTGCCGATAGATATGAAGTCCCTTACTTTTTAGTGAAATTTAAGAAGTTTGATTTGAAAAAAAACAGGGCAAAATTTGAGATATTTTTATCAGACAAGAGATCTCAAATGCAGGTAGAACGTAAAAAGAAAACTATACAAAAGTAAAGAGAGAAGAGATGCAGAGAGTTGAAAACGAAATAGCGAGACTTATCAACGAGTGCGATTACGAGGAAGTAACCGAGCTTTTTAATAAGCTAAGTGGTGGTAAGCGCCTACGTGCAAAGCTTATACTAAAGATAGCAGAGAATCATAAAGATGCACCACTCTTAGCTGCTATAGTGGAGCTTATCCATGCAGCGAGTCTTCTGCATGATGATGTCATAGATGAAGCGATGACTCGTCGTGGTGTGGCGTCTGTAAACGCGACAGAAGGAAGTAAAGTCTCTGTTATGCTTGGAGATATCCTCTACTCAAAGGCTTTTACGGAGTTAGTAGCGTTTGATAGGGAGGTGGCAAAAACTATTGCTTCTTCTGTTACTGCTCTCTCTAAGGGTGAGATGATGGACGTGAAGATGGCAGAGTTCTTTAACACAGATGAAACTCTCTATCTTGATATGCTCTATCTAAAAACTGCTACCCTCATAGAAGCGGCGGCAAAAGCTGCTGCCCTTCTCGCAGGAAAAGATGCTGAGGCTCATGCACTCTATGGAAGAAATTTAGGTCTCTCTTTTCAGATAATAGATGATATTTTAGATATTACTTCTAACGAGCAGAAGCTAGGTAAACCAGCGATGAATGACTATGTAGAGGGAAAATGTACACTCCCCTATATCTATCTTTATGAAGCACTGGGCGAAGAGGATAGAAAACGTTTAGTCGCCTCTCATGCGAAGAAAATCTCAAAAGAGGAGAGTGGATGGATAGAGAAGAAAATGCAAGAGTCGCAGACAGTTGAAAAATCTTTTCTACTGGCACAAAAACTTTCCAAAGAGGCACAAAAGGCGATGAGTGAAGATCCTGCACTTGTTTTGATTTTAGATACTATGATACAAAGAAGTTACTAATATGCACTATTTAAATATAAGTTTTACACATAAAAATGCAACCTTAGAGATTCGTGAAAAGCTCTCTTATTCTGATGATGAGAGTAAACGCGATTGTCTTACTGCTCTTCTTGACTCCCCGACTATTTCAGAAGCGATACTCTTCTCTACTTGTAACCGTATGGAAGTGATGTGTAACTGCTTGGATATTCCAGAGGCAACAAAACATATCTTGAGTATGCTCTCAAATCGTTCAGGTATTAGCATTGAGGAGTTAGAGGGTCGTGCTGATATTTTCGATGATAGTTCGGCTATTCATCATCTCTTCTCGGTTGCGGCATCCCTAGACTCTATGGTTATAGGAGAAACGC
>JALUKS010000099.1 GCA_027056465.1 Sulfurimonas sp. | reverse complement strand
ACTTGATAATTCCCATAACTAAAAAGCTAAAAAGAAAAATGCCAATCCCAATAAAATAATCATACATATACCAGACACTAACTCCTATGATATAACTTGTAAATTGAAAAAATATCCTTAGTAAAAAAGAGATTACTTGACATTTTGTTGTTGTCAGCTTTGGCGTCGGTTCTATTTGATCTATGAAGTCTGTTTGCATAAAATATTATAGCAAATAAATAGTAAATAGTCTTTGACTCAATAAACTTTAGCCTTTATGACTCAAGTCTATGAAATGTTAACTTTTTTTTGCTAAGATTGCATCAAATAAAAGATAAAAGGATTTTAAAATGGCAAAACATCAGTTTCAAACAGAAGCAAATCAAATACTACACCTTATGATACACTCACTCTACTCAAATAAAGAGATTTTTATTCGTGAGTTAGTTTCAAATGGTTCAGATGCACTCGATAAGTTAAATATGTTAGTTCTTACAGAACCTAAGTATAAAGATGTAACATTCAACCCTCGTATTGACATCGTTGCAGATAAAGAGGCGAAAACTCTTACTATTAGAGATAGTGGTATCGGTATGAACGAAGATGACCTTATGAATAACCTCGGTACTATCGCTAAATCTGGCACAAAAGCATTCTTAGAAAATCTTTCAGGCGATCAGAAAGAGGATTCTAACCTTATCGGTCAATTTGGTGTTGGTTTCTATGCTTGTTTTATGGTTGCTGATAAAGTAGAAGTGACAACTAAAAAAGCGGGTGAAGAGCAAGCATTTTTATGGACAAGTGCAGGTGATGGAAGTTTTGAGATAGAAAACGCTACTCAAGAGGGTCACGGTACTACTATAGTTATGCACCTTAAAGATGAGGAAGATGAGTTTTTAGAAGCACACCGCATTGAGACTGTTATTCAAAAATACTCTAACCATATTCCTTTTCCTATCTTTATGGATAAAGAGAAGCACATCCCAGCTGTTATGGATGATGAGGGAAAAGAGGAAGTAGAGCCTTCAAAAACTGAGATAGAAAATGTACAGATAAACAAAGCAAATGCTCTTTGGACTTTAGCGAAAAAAGATATATCTGATGATGAGTATAAAGATTTTTATAGCTCTATCGCTCACTCAAGTGAAGAGCCTTTAGCTTGGATGCACAACAAAGCAGAGGGTGCAGTTGAATATACTACACTTTTTTACATCCCATCTAAAGCACCGATGGATTTATATCGTGTTGATTACCAAACTGGTATCAAACTCTACATCAACCGTGTCTTCATTACTGATGATGAGAAAGAGCTTATGCCAACTTACCTCCGTTTCCTTCGTGGTGTTATCGACTCAAAAGACCTTCCACTCAATGTTTCTCGTGAGATTTTACAATCAAACGCAGTGATGAATAAAATCCAAAAATCATCTGTGAAAAAGGTACTTTCAGAGCTTGGTAAAATGGCGAAAAAAGATAGTGAGAAGTATGAAGCTTTCTACGGAGAGTTTGGAAATGTTCTTAAAGAGGGTCTCTATAGTGACTTTGATAATCGTGAGAAAATCTTAGAACTTCTAAAGTTTAACACTATTAACTCTGATAAAACTGTTATGATTGAAGAGTTTATCAAAAATATTGATGAAGAGAAGAAAGAGATTTACTATCTTACTGGTAAAACTTCTTTAGAACTTCTTAAAAATTCTCCTGCATTAGAGCGTTTTAAAGCTCGTGGTATTGATGTGCTTATTCTTAACGAAGAGGTAGATACTATCATCTTCCCAATGGTAACTGAGTATAAAGAGTATAAGTTAGTTCCTGTTGCAGACGCGAAGTTTGAAGAGAGTGAAGAGGAGAAAAAAGAGGAAGAAGAAGTCGCAAAAACTTACGAAGGTTTAGCAAAAACTTTTAAAGATTCTCTCGGTGAAGCTGTAAAGTCTGTTGAGACTACAAATGAGCTTACAGACTCTCCAGTCGCTATAAAAATCGACAAAGAAGATCCAGCTTATCAGATGGCACAGATGATGAAACAGATGGGTCAAGGTGGAGATATGCCAGAACCTGCTCCTATCTTTATGATAAATCCTAAGCATGAGCTTATTAAGAAACTTAATGACTCATCAGATACAAACCTTGTGGAAGATGCAGCTCATGTTCTTCTTGATCAAGCGAAACTTTTTGATGGTCAAGAGCTTCCTGATACTACAGATTTTATCGCTAGATTGAACCGTATTATTACAAAAGCAGTGTAATTTTAATAAAAAGTGCAATTATTTGTACTTTTTATCTCTATTTTTGCTCTTTTTTAGAAAAAAAATGATATTTTATTTTTATGAATAAAGAAATAGAAAAAAGAAAAGCAAAAAATGTAGAAATAAGAAAGCTCTATGACAAAGCAACAGAAGTTTGTAGTGAGTTTTTTAGTAATGAGTATAGATATAGTGATGAAGAAGCTATAGAAGAACTTGGTCTTGATAAAGAGTTAATTCACCAGCTTGTGGAAGACTATGTTGTTCAAATTCTTACATCTATTACTCAGTTTGAGGATTTTATTGAGCAGCTCAACAGTGAGACTACTTCAAATGAATCTCCTAACTATACTCCCCTTCAAGAGCTTGCACACAAAAACCTTGGTGTAGCAAGAAATCTACGTATAAAAGATGCTGAGCAATTACTTTCTACTATGATGAAAAAAGAAGATTTAAAGTATCTAAATTTATGTTTGAAAATTCTAAAATCATGTGCCATAAAACTAAATCCTGAACGTGCATACAATACACTTAAACTTATTGAAGTGAAGAGTGGCTTTTAGTCGTTATTGTTTTAAACTATGAGAGATTTTTTCTAATTTATTTTTAGGGTGGTAAGAATAAGCAGCTGATTTTTTTTTGGCAGGTAATGCAAATGACAATAGTATAAATATAAATGCAAACATTACACCTCCTAGTCCACTAAGAATCAACTTAAGTTTGAAGTCACCCATCTTTAACTCTTTATCTCTTCATGTGTCATATATACCCAAAACTCTTTATAAGTATAACCTTTATTAAGAAAGAAAAGTTGTAAAATTGTGACACGGTAAAGTGTAATTAACATCTTTGCATAAGGTATAAAAAGACTCAGTTTTACAACCAATGGTTGTTCTTTGTCTCCTTTTGAAGTAATCATCTCTTGCATACCTATATTGTTAGAGAGGTAAAGACCAAATAGTATGGAAAATACAAAGTTAAGTATAAGTCCAAAAAGCATATAAGCTGCGAAATCTTGTTCAAACATTCCAATTATCATAAATTTATTTCCTAAAAAGTTTTTATAATGTAATTCTAGCAAAAAACACCTTGTATATCTTTTAGAAAATTGCTATTGCTAAATAGTAACATGAAACTCTATTTATTTTTATAATAGCAATTGGTAAATACTAATTTAATCATCTTTATAC
>JALUKS010000098.1 GCA_027056465.1 Sulfurimonas sp. | reverse complement strand
TTGATATTTTTGAGAAGTGGGATTTAGATGCTGCTGTTGTTGGTGAAGTAACTGCTACTGGAAATATGGAACTTTTCTGGCACGGTGAAAAGTGTGCTGAAGTTCCAGTTGATCCAGTAAGTGAAGAAGCTCCTGAACTTAACCGTCCTATGAGTAAGCCAGCATATCTTGCTGACTTAGCATCTGTAACTATCAACGACTTTGATAAAGTCTCAAACCAAGTGGCGTTTGAAAAACTTACGAAGTCTATGGAAGTAGTAGATAAATCATGGATTTATACACAGTATGACTCGATGGTACAAACAAACACTATCAAAAAAGGTGGGATGCTTGACGCTTCTGTTATCCGTGTAAAAGAAAACGGAAAAGCATTAGCGATGTCTGCAGATTGTAATGTGCGTTTTTGTTATGTAGATCCTAAAAATGGTGGAGCAGCAGCAGTTATAGAAGCTGGGCGTAATGTCGCTATGAGTGGTGCGAGACCTCTAGCCGTAACTGATTGCCTTAACTACGGAAACCCTGAGAATCCTGAAGTTATGTGGCAGTTTGCAGAGGGTTGTTTAGGTATCAAAGAGGCATGTGCTGAGCTTACAACTCCTGTAATCGGTGGAAATGTTTCACTTTACAATGAAACAAATGGTGTTTCAGTATTCCCAACACCATCTATAGCAACTGTTGGTGTCAATGATGACCAAAACAATGTCTTGATGTCAAGCTTTCAAAATGCAGGCAATGCACTCTATCTAGTGGGTGAGTCAAAGTCAGAGTTTGGTGGTTCTCTTTATATGAAAGAGATTTGTGACACTGTTGCTGGTGTGATGCCAAGTATTGACTACAAAGCAGAGCTTGCACTTTGGGACTTAGTTATCGAAGCGAATAAGAAAAACTTACTCGAGTGTGCTAAAGATGCAAGTAGTGGTGGTGTAGCTATCGCTCTTGCTAAAATGGTAGCGACTTCGGGGCTTGGTTGTGATGTAGAGATGAGTGTTACAGATGAGCGTGATGTTTTTTCTGAGTCTATGAGCCGTGCTATCATCGAAGTAAAACCTGAAAACTGTAGTGCATTTGAAGCAATGTTAGATGAGTCAATGGCAGTTGAAAAGATAGGAACTGTTGGTGGAAATAGCATTAAGCTTAACGATATAGAGATGACTCTTGAACAGTTACAAGATAACTACTTCAATACTTTTAGACGTGTTGTAGAACAAGACATCTAATTTTAAATTATCCACAAAGGAAAAAAATGATTAAAAACATACTTGCACTTATTGGTGCTGTGGTTTTAGTAGTTGCACTAGGTGCTTATGCAAAGATGGGTTCTGCCGTGAAAGGACTTGATAGTGGTGCTCTTCCAGCATATATGGATATGTTCAACAAAGTACTCAAAGATGGTGATCCAGCAAAAGCGATGATGAAAGAGTTCAAAGTTGCTGAAGATGTAAGTGGAGACGATGTAAAAGAGTCTATTACTGCACTTACTGAAGAGTACAACATGAGAATTACTGGTTATGTAAAAATGTTTACAAAAGATGATGCAAAGCCAAACGAAGTAAAAGAAGCTAGAATTTACTCTCTATGTTCTCTGCCAATTGCAAAAGTGTTTTTAAATCACTCTCGCTATTTTGGTGGATTTATGCCTTGTAGAATTATGTATATTCAGTATGGAAATGGTGATGCTTACTTAATCACTATGGACTTAAATTTAGCTATTCACGGTGGCTTACCACTTGGTGGAGATATGTTAAAACTTGCTACAAGTGTAGAAAAAGCGATGACTGATATTCCAAAACGTGCAGCAGAAGGTGATTTTTAATCTCTCTTTAATTTTAATAGAGTAAAATAAACTTGAAACTATAAGAAAAAGGAATATAATGAAAAAAATTATATTAGGTATTACGACACTTTTAGCGATGATGACATTCTCAGGATGTTCAACAATGCACATGGGCTGGACAGCAGTAACTCAGCAACATAAACTTGATGATGGTGCTATGAAAGCTTATGATGATCTTTTTACAAAAGTTGCAAAAGATGGTGACCCAGCAAAAGCAATGATGAAAGAGTTCAAAGTAGCTGAAGATGTTAGTGGTGATGATGTCAAAGAGTCTATCACAGCACTTACTGAAGAGTACAACATGAGACTTACAGGTTATGTAAAAATGTTTACAAAAGAAGATGCGAAGCCAGATGAAGTCAAAGAGGCTAGAATCTACTCTCTATGTTCTTTACCTATTGCTAAGACATTCCTTAATCACTCACGTTATTTCGGTGGATTTATGCCATGTAGAATTATGTATGTTCAGTATGGAAATGGTGATGCTTACTTAATTACTATGGACTTAACACTCGCTATCCACGGTGGTTTTCCACTTGATAAAGAGATGTTAGCTCTTGCGACGAAAGTAGATAAAGCGATGACTGAAATCCCAGCACGTGCAGCAGAAGGTGACTTTTAGTCCCTGCCGCACACTTACTCTCTTTCTTTATAAGTAGGAGAGTAACTCTTTATCCAACTCTTTTTTCTTCCCAGTCACTTCTTTAATACTTTTAAAATTAAATCCAAATCTATCATAACAGATAACCGACTCTTCTCGTCCTTCAAGTAAGGCATCAATAGCATTGACCACAAATTTATAAGCCATAAGTCTATCTTTTACGGTAGGATTACCCCCTCGTTGGATATGCCCCAGAACACAAATACGAGCTTCTATACCTATAGACTTTTCAAACCAATTTGCTATCTCTTGAGATGTCTGCTTTATCCCCTCCGATACAATAGCTATAAAATATCTACGACCATTCGCTATCTGCTTCTTAAACTCTTCTTCATACTCTTGTAACTCATATTC
This sequence comes from Sulfurimonas sp., assembly GCA_027056465.1. Classification (GTDB taxonomy): domain Bacteria; phylum Campylobacterota; class Campylobacteria; order Campylobacterales; family Sulfurimonadaceae; genus Sulfurimonas. The sequence goes on along the minus strand of JALUKS010000098.1, from coordinate 595 downwards.
CATTTCTGGAATTAAGCAGAGTTCAGCACCAGATGTAAGATGCGTAGTAAGAGCAAGATAACCACAATCCCTCCCCATAGTCTCTATCACAAATACACGAGAGAAAGATGAAGCAGTATCACGGATAGCATCTATAGAAGTTTTGATGATATTAAGAGCACTATCCACACCTAAACAGTAATCAGTACCGTTAATATCGTTATCTATAGTAGAAGGAATACCACAGAACTTGACACCATGCTCTTTATAAAAAATATCTACTCCACGGAAGGAACCATCTCCACCAAGCACAAGTAACATATTAATCCCAAGTCTATCCAAATTCTCTTTAGCAATTTTTCTATACTCTACTTCCATAAATCTCTTACTGCGAGCACTCCCTATCTTTGTACCACCACGAGTAATGATTCCAGAGACATCAGAGTAAGTTGCTTTTTCAATCTTGTTGTCAATAAGCCCTTCATATCCATCATAAACAAAATATGGCTCTAGCTCTTTCTCTTTAGCATACTCTACAAATCTTTTTAAAGCTGGATTCATACCAGACACATCACCACCTGAACATAATATTGCAATGTTATTCATGAAAATCCTT
>JALUKS010000097.1:980-3456 GCA_027056465.1 Sulfurimonas sp. | reverse complement strand
GGGTATGTTGGAGAAGATGTTGAAAATATATTGACAAAGCTTTTAACTGCAGCAGGTGGGGATATTGAAAAAGCCCAAAGAGGAATTATCTTTATTGATGAAATAGACAAAATCTCCAGACTCGGAGAAAATAGATCTATAACAAGAGATGTAAGCGGAGAGGGTGTTCAGCAGGCACTTCTTAAAATCATTGAGGGAAGTGTAGTAAATCTTAGTGCAAAAGGTGGAAGAAAACATCCCAATCAAGACTTTACCCAAATGGATACAACAAATATTCTTTTTATTGCCGGTGGTGCATTTGATGGAATTTCAGAGATCATCGGAAGAAGAATAGGAAAAAATACATTAGGATTTAATCAAGATCACAAGGCGGTAGATAATAAAGAGTATCTTTTGGAAAATCTTGAGATTGAAGATCTTATTAGCTATGGAATGATCCCAGAGCTTCTTGGAAGACTTCATATAGTAACAACACTAAAAGAGCTAACAACAGAGGATCTAATTCACATCTTAACAGAGCCTAGAAATGCTTTGGAAAAACAGTATAAAAAACTGTTTGAGATGGATGATGTGGAGCTGACTTTTGAGCCGGATGCCCTAAAAGCAATAGCCGAGCTTAGTATCAAAAGAAAAACAGGAGCAAGAGGTCTTCGCTCTATTATGGAGAATGTGGTTTTGGACACGATGTATGAGTTGCCCGAACTTAGTGGTTATAGAGTTGTTGTTAATAAAGAGTGTGTCAACAACAACGAAAAGCCAATTTTAATTAAAAATAAGAAAAGTGCATAGGGATATATAGATGTTTTTAGATAAATTTATTGGAATGTTCTCAAACGATATAGCAATCGATCTTGGAACTGCAAATACAATTGTAATGGTCAAAGGTCAAGGTGTTGTAATAAACGAACCTTCTGTTGTTGCTGTCCAAAAAGACGGAATGGGAGCAAGCAAAATTTTGGCCGTTGGGCAAGATGCAAAGGATATGGTGGGAAAAACACCGGGTTCTATTGTTGCTATTAGACCTATGAGAGATGGGGTTATCGCAGATTTTGAGATGACAGAGAGAATGATTAGATATTTTATCGAAAAAGTACACAATAGAAGTGCATTTTTACGACCAAGAGTTGTTATCGGTGTACCATACGGTGTAACACAAGTCGAGAGGAAAGCTATTAAAGAATCGGCAATGAGTGCAGGAGCTAGAGAGGTATTTTTAGTAGAAGAACCAATGGCAGCTGCAATTGGTGCCGGACTTCCCGTCAAAGAGCCTAAAGGGAGTCTTGTTGTTGATATTGGCGGTGGTACAACAGAGATCGGTGTTGTCTCTTTGGGAGGGCTAGTAATCTCCAAATCAATACGAATAGCAGGAGATAAGATGGATATGGCAATAATTGATCATATTAAAAGAAAGTACAACCTACTCATTGGAGAGAGAGTTGCCGAAGATGTAAAAGTAACCATAGGAAATGCCGTACCTACAAATGAAAAACTTAGTATGTTTGTAAACGGAAGAGATCAGATAAGCGGATTTTTATCTACTATCGAATTTACAGGAGAAGATGCTAGAGAGGCTCTTACCGAACCATTAAAGGATATGTTAGATGCTCTTAAAGATGTTCTTGAGATAACACCTCCCGATCTTGCAGGAGATATTGTTGAAAATGGTCTTGTCCTAACAGGAGGTGGTGCACTTCTTAAAGGAATTGATAAATACTTTTCAGATGCAACAAAACTTCCTGTATATATAGCAGACGATCCTCTTTTAGCTGTTGCAAAAGGAACAGTCAGAGTTCTTGAAGAGATAGATCTACTCCAACAGATTGCCTATGAATAAGAAGATCTATCTTCTTTTATCAGCAGTAATTATACTTTTTGCAATATTTAGGTTTGGCATTGTAGGTCAAACCCCCCTTTCATGGGCAACCAACTCAATAAAATTTTCCTATCAAAATTTACAAACTTCTCTATCAAAAAGTTATGACAAATTCATCAATCAAGCCGAAACAATAGAACAACTCAAAGAGACAAACAAAAAATTAAAAGAGAGCAATATGGTATTAAGTGCCTTTGCTGCAGAAGTTGCCAATCTCTCAAAACTTAAAAACTACAATTATAAAACAGATCCTAGTGTAAAAACAGTCAGAACAATATCTTATGCCGCCCTGCCCGATTTTAATAAAATATGGATCTACTTTCCCGAATTTGATAGCTCAAGAATTTATGGACTTATATACAACGGTGCAGCAGCAGGAATTGTTGTTAAAAAAAACGGATCATCTGCCTTGGCTCTAATAAACGGGGATAGTAAATGCTCGTACTCTGTCTATGTAGGAAAGAAAAAAGTTCCCGGTGTTGTTATTGGAAGAAAAAACGATTTAATGATTGTTAAATATGTTCCAATATGGGCAGAGATTAAAATAGGAGATGAGGTTATTACAAGCGGTTTGGATAAAATCTTCTTTGAAGGAGTAAAAGT
>JALUKS010000097.1:0-970 GCA_027056465.1 Sulfurimonas sp. | reverse complement strand
AAAGTTTTAACAAGAAATGCCTACAAGGAAGCTGAAATAAAACCTTATTACAATGCTATTAAACCCGATTTTTTCTACATAGTTACACGAACACTATAACCATAAGATTTTTGAGATTCCATACGAGAGAATCTTTTTACCATACCAATCATGAAGCATAACAAAATTCCCATTCATTCTATATTTCAACAATTAATATATAAATAGTTGAGCTTAAGGGTATGACTCCTGCTTTTTGTTGTTCGTAGCGGAGCGGAAAATGACAAAAAGCAGGAGGAGACCGTAAAATAAACTGTGTAAACCCACCTCTTATCCAATAATCACTTTGTATATTTTGACATAATTTCGCTAAAAAATATACCTTGTGCTTGCACTCTCTGTGAGAAAGTTGAGGATAAATTTCATACCAATTTCTAATACTGTTTGCATTCCACCTATTTTGCTGCTCCTGTATGGCAAGGTACATAACCTTAAATGCTGATGCTTCAGTAGGAAATGAACCTTTAGATTTTGTCTTTTTCTTTATGGTAGCGTTTAGAGATTCAATAGGATTTGTAGTATAAATGAGTTTTCTTACGGCATCCGGATATTTAAAGAAGGTAGAAAGTTCATCCCAGTGTGTCTGCCAAGATGCAGTAATATTAGGATATTTTTCACCCCAAATATCATTAAAATCCGTCAGTGCAAGCTGAGCATCTTCCTCGTTTAAAGCCGAGTAAACCGATTTAAGATCTTTAGCAACAGCCTTTCTGTCTTTCCAAGAAACGAACTTCAGTGAACTGCGTATTTGATGCACTATACATCTTTGTATCTCTGCTTTGGGATAAACTGCTTTTATAGTTTCTTAAAACCGTTAAGACCGTCTATTGCAAAGATAAGGACATCTTCTACTCCTCGCTTTTTAATATCATTAAGAACGCTAAGCCAGTATTTACTCGTTTCATTTTCACCTATCCAAATGCCAATAATT
>JALUKS010000096.1 GCA_027056465.1 Sulfurimonas sp. | reverse complement strand
ACTTTTAAACTCAAGTTTGGTCATCACGGTGGTAATCATCCAGTCAAAAATGAAAAATCAGGATTTGTGGAGATAACGGCACAAAATCATAACTATAATGTTCCTGATAACATCACAGAGATAGCAGAAGTAACCCATACAAACCTTTTTGATAACACTATCGAAGGACTCCGTTATAACAATGCACCGATATTTTCAGTACAGCATCACCCAGAAGCGAGTCCTGGACCTAAAGAGAGTGCCTATATATTTTCAGAATTTTTAGAGCTTATCAGAAGATAAAAAGCAGACTTTATAAGTCTGTTTTGCAAATCACAAACCTTCTATTCAATCCTTAAAGAGCAATAAAACTACAAAAGTAAACAAAAAGCTAATAAATCTCATAATTTAACTCTTAATTAAGATAATTTAAACCATTGAGTCGCTATCATTCAGTGTTAATTAGTTTACTAAATACTTATCATATTTACTAAACTTAATTGCTTTGAATTTTAAGGAGGCTATATATGGAGAATCGTCCATTAGAGTACGACTATACGGTTGCAAAGATGTTCATGTTAACAACAGTTGTTTTTGGAATTGTTGGAATGAGCATTGGTGTATTACTTGCATTTGAACTTGCATTCCCTGGATTAAATACAATCCTAGGAAAAAGTGCTGCACAATACACAGCGTTCGGTCGTCTTCGTCCATTGCATACTGATGCAGTTGCATTTGGATTTACAGTAAGTGGTATTTTTGCTACTTGGTATTATGTTGGTCAAAGGGTACTAAAAGTATCTATGGCAGAATCAAAATTTTTGATGTTTATTGGTAAACTTCAATTTTGGTTATATGTAGTTGGTGTTGCAGCAGCAGTTGTATCACTTTTCATGGGATATACAACTTCTAAAGAGTATGCTGAATTTGAGTGGCCTATAGATATTGCTATCGTTGTAGTTTGGGTACTATGGGGTGTGAGTATATTTGGTCTTATCGGTATTCGCCGTGAGAAATCACTCTATATCTCTGTTTGGTACTATATTGCTACTTTCTTAGGTGTGGCTATGCTTTACCTATTTAACAATATGGAAATCCCTACAATGTTAGCTACAGATGCTATTGGTGAGACAAATATGGGTAGCTGGATGCACTCAGTGTCTATGTATGCAGGTACAAATGATGCACTTGTTCAGTGGTGGTATGGTCACAATGCAGTTGCATTTGTATTTACAGTGCCTATTATTGCTATGATTTACTACTTTTTACCAAAAGAGTCTGGTCAAGCTATCTACTCATATAAACTTTCACTACTCTCTTTCTGGGGATTGATGTTTGTTTACTTATGGGCTGGTGGTCACCACCTTCTTTACTCAACTGTTCCTGACTGGGTACAAACTATGGGATCTATCTTCTCAATTGTTCTTATTCTTCCTTCATGGGGTTCAGCGATCAATATGCTCTTAACGATGAAAGGGGAGTGGCAACAAGTTGCATCATCTCCACTAATTAAGTTTATGGTACTTGCTTCTACATTCTATATGTTCTCAACATTAGAAGGTCCTATTCAAGCTATCAAATCTGTTAATGCTATTGCTCACTTTACTGACTGGATTGTTGGTCACGTGCATGATGGTACTTTAGGTTGGGTTGGATTTATGATTATGGCTTCACTTTTTCACATGGCTCCACGTGTATTTAAACGTGAGTTATACTCAAAAAGTCTTATGGCTACACAGTTCTGGATTCAAACTTTAGGTATTGTTTTTTACTTTACATCTATGTGGATTTCAGGTATCACTCAAGGTATGATGTGGCGTGCGCATGATGAGTATGGGAACTTAGCATACTCATTTATTGACACTGTTAATGTACTTCACCCATACTATGCACTTCGTGGTACAGGTGGACTATTATTCCTAATTGGTTTCTTTATGTTCTCGTATAACATTTACAAAACTATGACTGCTGGAAAAAGACTTGATAGTGAACCAGCTAATGCATCGCCTATGGGCGCTTAAGAGAGGGAGGATTATATTATGTTTCATTGGTTAGAAAAACACCCGTTTCTTTTCGCGGTAGGTGTATTTGTTACAATCGCGTTTGCAGGTTTGATCGAAATCGTTCCAAACTTTGCACAAGCTTCCCGTCCTACTATAGGGACTAAACCATACTCTACTTTAGAGATAGCTGGTCGTCAAGTTTACATCAAAAATGGTTGTAACACTTGTCACTCACAACTTATTCGTCCGTTTAAAGCTGAGACTGACCGTTATGGTCACTACTCTTTAAGTGGTGAGTATGCTTATGATAGACCATTCCTCTGGGGTTCTAAAAGAACTGGTCCAGACTTAATGCGTGTAGGTAACTACAGAACTACTGAGTGGCATGAAAACCACATGATGGACCCTGTTAAAATTGTTCAAGGTTCAATTATGCCTGCATATCCTTGGTTATTTACAACCAAAGCAGATATAGAGACTGCATTTGCAGAACAAGTAACAGATCAAGAATTTTTTGGTGTACCATACAATAAGCCAATTCCTATGAAAGATGGAACTACACAAGTTGTGAAGTTAGCAAAATCTATCGCAGGAGCGAATGCAGACGCATTAGCTGAGGCTAAAAAAGTTGCATCAAAAATGAAAAATCAAGATGTTAAAGACATTGTTGCGCATGGAGAAGTTCCAGAAATTGTAGCTTTAATTGCGTATTTAAATAGTCTTAAATAGTGAGGAGTTGTAGTGGACGTTAATACATTTGCAGCTTATGGGTACTTTTTCTTAATTATATTTTTGGTAGTAGGCTCATATAGCTATATCTACCATCTCTATAAAAATAGAAAAGACTCTTCTGGTGTTGATTATGAACACTACAGTGATATGGCACTAAAAGATGATATAGGTGATGCTCCGGTAAAACCTATCTCAGATGAAAAGAAAAAATAGGAGAGATACATGAATAAGCTTTATCTTTGGGGACTCATTATTACTGCTGCAATGCTCGGTGCGACGTACGCAACAGTTGGCTATCAAAAAGGTGGTCTAAATGGTGATATCGTCAATATGCTTGCGATTGCAGGTGCAGTTGCCCTTGTAATTATTACAATATTTGTTGTAATCAAGTATGTTCGTCAGATGCAAACAGACACCGCTACTGGTGAACTTGCAGATGAATCTTGGGACAACATAGGTGAATATAAAAACCCTGTACCTTTTGGTTGGGCTATTATATTTTTAGGTACAATGATTTGGGGTATGTGGTATTTTCTAGTTGGTTATCCAGTAAATGCCTTCTCTCAAATCGGTCAGTACAATGAAGAAGTTGCAGAGAAAACTGCACAGTTTGAGAAAAAATATGCAAATGTTAAAGGCGATCAACTAGTTAATATGGGTGAGTCAGTTTACCTTGTTGAGTGTGTTGCTTGTCATGGACTTAATGCTGATGGTAATGGTGAGATTGATGCTGCAGACTTAAACCAGAGAATATCTGAGAAGAGTGTGAAGTATGCAGTTATTCATGGATTAACTGGAAAACTACTTGGAACTGAATCAGCGATGCCAGATCGTTCAGGTCTTATGAATGCTAATAACAACTATGCTCCAATTACAGATACAGAAATTGATGCAGTAGCAAAATATGTTGCTGATGGATTTAAAGACAAAAATAGTGCTGGTGCAAAAGTATTTGCTGGTACTTGTGTTATGTGTCACGGTGCTAATGGTGAAGGTGTAGCTGGTATGGCTCCACAAATCAATGCTTGGAACTCTCAACTTGTTGTGAATGTACTTGACTACGGTAAAGTTGGAACAATCGGTAAGATGCCTATTATGGATAGACTTAACCCTAAACAGAAAGAAGCTATCGCTGCTTATGTTATGAGTTTAAGTAAAGGAGAATAAATATGAATGAAAATAGAAGTATTTTTGCTCTAGATGGTATCACTGGTATGCTTATTGCAACTGGGTTACTATTAAGTATTTTAGCGTTTTTAACTGTAAATGCGATGAGTGTAGCTCAAGCAAATGCAGAAAACTTTTACAAAGTAAAAGATGAAAAAAACATTAAAAGAATCTCTACAGAAAACTATAAACATATAGTTTCTGTAAATGTGAAGTAGGAGTATAAAGATGGAAAAAATTCTTTCATGGGGTCTTGTAATTATGGCCGTGTACACACTTTATGCTGTGGTGACACCAAATCATCTTTTTGTTGGTTAGGTAGTTACCTTGAGTATCTATAAAAGAGGGCTTCTTGCCCTCACCCTCACACTGTTTTTCCAAACACAATTAGTAGCAGAGTATTTATATAAAGATGAAGTTATTCATAAGCCAGCATTTTCTAATGAGTTAGAACTTTTAGGAGCTGATTTATATAAACAGACAGGTATTAGTTTAAAACTTGTTGTTATTAAAAAGTTACCTAAAGATATGGAAATGTATCAATATGAGCAAAATCTACTAAAAGATTTTAAAGAGCCAACAGTTCTTTTGTCATTTTCTGAAATGAATTCTATAGTCGATATTGAAGCAAATGAGAAATCTTTATATAAATATTTTGACAAAAAACAGGTACTGAGTCCCGTTACATCTTATGTGCAGGGTTTTATGATGGCTGCATTTTATGCAAAGAGTTGGGATGAGTTTAAAAGTATGCTTACAACAACTGGAGGTACTATACTTCCTCTACTTGGAGGCAGAGCAAAAAAAGGTGAGATGAATGAAAAGTATGCAGCAGCACTTTTTAATGGTTATCTTGATATTGCACAGCAGATAGCTCATGCAAAGGGTGTAAAACTTGGTAACGGTTTTGATAGTAATACAAATCAGGAGACACTCTTTTATGTAAAGTTGTTCTTCTACAGTTTTGTTTTATATGCTACAATTATGTATATCAGAAGAATGATATACAGAAGGAGACATAAAAATGAACTTAAGTAACGGTAGAATCTGGCCCTACGCAATCGCTGGGGCTATTACAATGGTTTTTGGATTTTGTGTAACGACCATTATTGTAACACACACTACTCATATTCAAGAGAGTGATGCCTATATGACAAAGTATCAAGATGCAGATGCAAATGTCAATAAATTTATTAAAGCAAAAATTGCGTTTGATAAAAAGTACACTATCAGCTATATTCCAAAAAAACTTCAAGCTACTGATAGCGAAGTCTCTTACAAGTTAAGCGATAAAGCAGGAGATGTAGTAAAAAATGCAAAACTCATTTTAGCTACAAGCAGACCAGAGACAGCAAAGTTTGACCAGAAGTTAGAAAAAGCAACTTATCATAATGGTATCTATACTTTTAGTGGATTAAAATTTCCTAAAGCTGGAGTTTGGAATCTTGTTCTCAAAGTAACTGTTGGTGATAATTACAAATTTTATAACATAAAAGCAGATACGAGAAACGCTAACTCTTACGAATACTAGGAGTATGGTATGGATACCCAAACCATAGTCCTCCCCACTGCTCGTGCAATTCGCCACGAGCAACTACAAGTCAGTTCTACTTCCCTTTTTCTACCAAACTACATTACTATGAGTGATTTTCTCTCAAAGCTCTGTATCGTTGAGGGTTACAGATTTATAGATGAAGATACACGGACACTTTTACTTTTAGAGGCTTCTGATTTTGATGGTTTTAGCGCACTACAGATAGAGAGAAACTTCTTCACTTTTACAAAAAATAGCACTTATATTTTTAAGTTTTTTGGAGAGTTAAGTGCTGAACTCTATGAGATAGATTCCCTTATGAGTGCAGATATTTATGCTGAATATGAAGAGCATATCGCCATTCTTACAGAGCTTTATAAACGCTATGAGAAACTCTGCAATGACTCAAAATATTTAGATAGAATTTTTCTACCAAAACTCTACACCTTTAATGAAAGCTATCTCAAACACAACCCAAATATTCTACTACAGATAGATGGACATCTCACAAATTTTGAGTTTGAACTCTTAGAGAGAGTTTGTGACTTCTCAACTCTAACACTTCTTTTTACAACAAGTAGATTTAACACAAAGATGCAGGAGCGTTTTGATGCACTCGGCATAAAGCTAGAGATAGGCAAGAGTTACACTATAAACTTCAATGAGAAGAGGGTTATTAAGAGAGAAGAGGTAGTGCCAAACAGAAATATCTCTTGTGAAAGTTTTAGTGAACCACTCTTGCAAGTCGCCTTTGTCAAAAACAAGATATTTGAGTTTATCAAAAAAGGATATGACCCAGAGAAGATAGCCATCATCGTGCCAAATGAGAGCTTTGCACAACTGCTTAAAAGTTTTGATAGAAAATCAAATCTTAACTTAGCGATGGGAGAGCCATTTACTCGCTCACAACTCTACATAAAACTCCAAGCAAGTATAGACGCCATCGACCTTGATTCGGTCGAAAATAGAGCGAGAAGAGAGAGAGTAGGCGATGCACTCTATGTGCAACTTTTAGGTATCTACTACAGAGAGGCAAATGAGGTTGATTTTATAACTTCTATGCGAAAGATTGGGGAGCTTTTTAGTGAAAAACGCGAGATAACTATCTACGAAGAGGAGCTTTTTCATTTTGAGAAACTTCTCTCCTTTATGCAGAGTATGCGTATCAAATCACTACTCAAACTCTTTATGCAGCGTTTATCAGCAAGAACTCTCGATGATATTCGTGGTGGTAAGATTACTGTGATGGGAGTGCTAGAGACAAGAAGTGTCGCGTTTGATGGTGTTGTCATCGTTGATTTTGATGATAAAAATGTTCCTAAGCGAAGCGATAAAGATATGTTTTTAAACTCTGCCATTCGTGAAGCAGCAGGTCTGCCAACGATGAATGACAGAGAAAACCTACAAAAACACTACTACACACAACTGATAAATGCCTCCAAAGAGGTAGCCATCTCCTTTGTGAGTTCAAGTGAGTCGGTAGGTTCGCGTTTTTTAAAACAGCTAGGAGTAAGTGTCACCACTCGATATGATGAACAAGCTCTGAGTGGACTCCTCTTCGAGAGAGAGATTCAAGAGCAAAAAGTTTTTGAAGATAGAGTTTATGAGCATAGTTTCAAAGATGTCAAACTCTCAGCAACAAGACTCAAAACATACCTAACTTGTAAACGCAGATACTATTTTAAGTACATCAAGCATCTAAAAAACCACAATATCCCCTCAGATATGCCCGAAGAGTATGAGATAGGTAACGCCGTTCATTTAGCACTCAAAGAACTCTACTCAAAAAAGAGAAGCTATGCAGATGCAAAGAGTCTCCAAAAAGATTTAGAGCGAGAGCTAGAGCAACACAGAGGAGAGAGTGAGCTAGAAGCCTATCTTATCGAGATACAAAAACGCAGACTCAAAGATTTCGGTGCAAAAGAGGTCGCTCACTTCGCCGAGGGGTATGAGGTGGTAGCAACGGAGGAGTTTTTTGAAGCACCCTACAAGGGTATCACTCTAGCAGGGCAGATAGATAGAGTCGATAAAAATGGCGATAAAATCTCTGTGCTTGATTATAAAACTGGTGCATACGCCCTTTATAATAAAAATAACTTCACCGAAGCAACAGATTTTCAGTTAGAGTTTTACTATCTCTTAGCTGGTGAATTAGGAACTGTAGAGAGTTGTGCTTTTTATGACCTTAAAGAGCTGAAAATTGTTCCAGAACTCTTTTTGCAGGAGAAGCTAGAGATATTAGGCTCACACATCAAAGATTTACTCCTTGTAGAGGAGTTAGATACTAAGATGTGCGAGGATGAGAAGAGCTGTAATTATTGTGAATACAAAATTATCTGTGGAAGATAATCAGGACATAAAACAATTTCAGATAAAATAAATGCAAAGAAAAATCTAAAAGGCAAACAAAATGTCAAGAAAACTAATCTCATTCGACTGGGCAATAAAAAGAATCCTAAGAAGTAAAGCAAACTTTGAAATCTTAGAGGGTTTCTTATCTGAACTCTTAAAAGAAGATATAACAATCCTAGAAGTACTAGAGTCTGAAAGTAATCAAGAGAGAAGAGATGATAAATTTAATAGACTAGATATAAAAGTTAAAAACCAAAAACAAGAGATAGTTCTTATAGAGATCCAATACGATAGAGAGATGGACTACCTCCAAAGAATACTTTATGCCTCAAGTAAAGCTATAACAGAACATATGAAAGAGTCATATGCCTATGCTAAAGTTACTAAAATAATATCTATTAGTATCCTATACTTTGACTTCGGAGATGGAGATGACTATATCTATAAAGGAACTACTAACTTTATAGGTCTTCATAATAAAAGCTTACTACAACTCAACGAAAAACAAAAAGAACTCTATAAAGTAGAAAATGTGGAAAATATCTATCCTGAATACTACCTCATAAAAATTAAAAACTTTGAAAACAACTCAAAAGATAGCCTAGATGAATGGATAAACTTCCTAAAAAATGAAGAGATACCTGATAACCCAATAGCAAAAGGTTTACTCAAAGCAAAAGAGACACTAGACTACCTAAAAATGGATGATGATGAGAGAGAAGAATACGAAAGATACCAAAAATCACTCCACGACCAAGCAAGTGCTTATGAATCAACTTATGTTGTTGGTAGAATTGATGGGATGAAACAGGGGATTGAGAAAGGGATTGAGCAAGAAAAAATAAATATTGCTAGAAATTTACTAAAAGCAAATATTGACATTGATACTATCGTGTTATCAACAGGTCTCTCAAGAGAAGAGATAGGGAGAATTTAGATGTTTAAAAACAATCTCGCTTATGAGGCAAGTGCTGGGAGTGGGAAGACTTTTATGCTTGTTGTTCGTTACCTCTCTCTGCTTTTTATGGGAGCAGAACCATCGAAAATATTGGCTCTTACCTTTACAAATAAGGCAGCTCGTGAGATGAGTGAGCGTATCGTGGAGACGCTAGAGCAGTTAGAGTCTCGTGGAGAGTTGGGAGAGATAGCCAAGGTGTGCGAGATGAGTGAAGCAGAACTCCTCTCTAAACGCGACACGCTTCTCAAAGAGTTCTTAAATGCAAATACAAAGATTATGACCATAGATAGCTTTTTTACACAGATTCTTCGTAAATTTTCGCTCTATGCTTCACTGATGCCAGATTTTTCAACATTTAATGCCCAGCATGAGCAGAAGCTTCTTTCGCGTTTTTTAAAAGAGGTCACTGTTGCAGGGAAACGCGACCTGCTGATAAATCTCTCCTTAGAGTCTCAAAAGAGAGTGAGTGACATCTTTACTCTGCTTGATGCGTTTTATATCAAAAAAGAGGAGTTGTCAGGCATAAGATTTACTCAGGTGCAGACGGATGAGATAGAGAGTCGTGCGATGAGTGCATTGGCTGATTTGCAATCCATCGTAGCGAGTTGCGATGGTGCTTCGGCTTCGCTTAAAAAAGCTGTAGTGGCTGAGAGTTTTGAGGAGCTTAAAGCAAAGTCATGGGTAGTTAAAGAGTCGCTAGAGTACTGGGTCTTTAAAAAGTGTTTTACGCTTGATATGAACAGATGCTTGCACACTATCCAGAGTTCACTTAGTGAATACTACAGAGCAAAAGAGCAGAACTTTTTTTATGCCTTACATGAGCTTGTCGAGATATATATTAAGTCTAAAAAAGCACTCTATCGTGAGAACTCTGAGCTAAGTTTTTCAGATGTAACTGCTCTTGTTTATGAGATACTTCACCGTTTAAATGATAGTGAATTTCTCTACTTTAGGCTTGATGCCAAGATAGAGCATATGCTTCTTGATGAGTTTCAAGATACAAGTATCGTGCAGTATGAAATTCTTAAACCTCTCATAGAGGAGATAACTTCGGGGAATGGCGTTTTTGAGAATGGAAGTTTCTTTTTTGTGGGAGATGTGAAGCAGTCTATCTATAGATTTCGTGGGGGAGTGAGCGCACTCTTTGGTGAAGTGGTGCGACAAAACGCGACTGAGGTCGATAAACTCCTTACCAATTATCGCTCCCAAAAAGAGGTCATAGAGTTCGTAAATCGTACCTTTCGTGAGAAGATAAAAGGCTACAGTGACCAGCTCGTAAGAGCCGAGGCAGATGGTGGTTATGTCGAAGTGGTGCAAAATGATGCCCTTTTAGAGGAGACTCTTGAGCAGGTAGAGCGTTTTATAAACGCAGGTGCAGACCTCAATGATATAGCAATTCTCTGCGCAACCAATGGCGATGGCGAAGAGATAAAAAACACACTTGTTGCAGCGAAGATAGAGGTAGTAACCGAGACCACCACAAAACTTATCAACCAGCGAAGTGTTCAGGCACTCCTTGAGTATCTCAAATACCTCTACTTTGGCGAGGAGATTTACAGAGAGAACTTTTTTGCGCTTATCGAGCAAGAGCCTAGAAGAATCTATCCTGTAGATTTAAACGCTAAGAGTCTTTTTGATATTTTAAAGTCAGCGATTGAGAATTTCTCTCTTGCTACGGATGATTTTCATCTTATCCGTTTTTTACATGCTACTAATCGATATGAAGATATTGAAGCTCTGCTTTTTGAGTATGAGCGACTCGATACAGCTGCGGCTGCTTCGGACTTGAGCGGGGTAAGAGTGCTTACCGTGCATAAGTCTAAGGGTTTAGAGTATAAGCACGTTATCGTGATGGATAGACTCAAAAAGCCACCAGCTAGTAGAGGAAGTATCATCTACGAATATGATGGCATTGCACTAAGTGGCGTTTATCTACGAACAAAAAATAGATCGGCGTTAGACCCTGCCT
>JALUKS010000095.1 GCA_027056465.1 Sulfurimonas sp. | reverse complement strand
CATATCTAAAGAGTTTTGCAAATCACAAACACAGCATTCACCATTTTCATCTATAAAGCGCAAAATGAGTACTCGTGTTGCATCATTAAGTGCTGAAACACTCTTTAAAAAAACTTCCATCACTCCCGCCCCCTTTTTTTTGTATAAAGCTATTTTAACATAAGTAAGTAATTATATCAACATATATTGATTTATAGATTTTAGTTTGCTCGGGACTTCTACTATTGTTTTGTTCCTAAAACATCCTCAAAAGTCTTAGCTTTTATCTGTTAAATTATATGTATTCAGATTTTTCAAAGGGGGGGGTGTATAATTCGCATAAGAATTTTATTGAGTTCTTAAAATTTAAAATAGCTTTTTTAAGCGTCTTATTCATTTTTTCCTTCATACTGAGAAATTGAATACCATTCTTTTTTGAGGTGAAGTGATGAAAAATATGAGTATAAGAGCAATCTTATTGAGTTCTTTTGCTGTGATGATCGTGGCAATGAGTGCAATCTTTAGTTTAGGTTTTATAGCCTTAGATAAATCAGCAGATGGTGTGATAGAGACAGAGAGAACAAGTCTCTTGATGGCAGATATTACAACAACTGAAAAACGTATCTTAGAGAGTGTAGCATTCTCTATGTCTTACAAAGCCACAGGCGACAAGGGCGAGTTTCAGAAGTATCAAGATGTTTCAGATAAGGCTATGAAGAGTGTAGATAAGCTAAAAGATGAGATGAAAAATCCAGAGCTAAAAGCTCTTATAGTGATTATAGATACAAATCTCCTTGGCTATGACTCTGCTGTAAAAAATGGTAGTGATGATTTGAATAGAGTCAAAGACACACTCCTTTCTAAACTAGATATCTTACATGTAAAGATTATGAAGATGCAAAAAGATGCCATAGAAACTACTAAAGATACTGTTATCAACTATAAGATTAGTATGACAACTGTAGGGGCTATTGCGATTGCTTTAGGCATTATTATCGCTTTTTTTGTTGCAAACTTTTTAGTAAAAAATCTTTTGACTATTCAAGATGCTGCACGAGACCTCTCTTCTAGTGATGGAGATTTAACCAAACGCATGCCTATTGTAGGAAAAAATGAGATTGGTACTTTAGCTATTGAGATAAACAAGTTCATCGAAAAAGTACAAGAGACCGTTAGCAATGCCAAAGAGAACGGAAGTGAAAATGCCTCTGTCTCAGCAGAACTCTCTGCAACTGCTCTTGAAGTAGGAAACCGTGCAGAAAATGAAGCAACTCTCGTAGCAAACACCTCTGTAAGAGCGACGGAAGTCTTCCATAATCTTAAAGAAACTGTCTCCATAGTCGCAAGAAGTGCTGAAGATGTTCAGAGTGCGATGAGTACTTTGGGTGAAGCCAAAGAGAGTGTAAGTGAACTTTTAAGCAGTATGAGTATTACTGGTGAAAAAGAGATTGAACTCTCAGGCAATATGGAACAACTCCAACAAGAAGCCGCTTCAGTGAAAGAAGTACTCTCTATCATAGCCGATATCGCAGACCAGACAAATCTTTTAGCACTTAATGCTGCCATAGAAGCAGCTCGTGCAGGAGAGCATGGACGTGGGTTTGCTGTCGTTGCTGATGAGGTAAGAAAACTTGCAGAACGCACACAAAAAAGTTTAACAGAGATAACAGGAACTATAAACCTTGTTATCCAGTCTATCGCCGATGCAAGTGGCAATATGCAAAACAATGCCAAAGAGTTCTCACTTGCAGTAGAAGAAGCCGATAAGGTAAATGCACAGATAGAGAGTGTTCACTCTACACTATGCGATGCTACAGAGGCGAGTAAACAATCTTCAGAGAGTTCAAATGTTATATCAGTAGAGATGGAGAGTGTTATAAGCAATATGAATGAGATTACGACTATCTCAACTGATAACGCGAGAAGTGTGGAAGAGATAGCAGGTGCAGCCGAGCATCTCAGTCACGTGACCGAAGAGCTCAGAAGTACACTTGAACTCTTTAAAGCTTAAAAAACTTCTTCTCATTGGGGCTTCTACGGGAGGTCCTGGACTCTTAGAAAAGATAGTAAATTCTCTCTCTTTTGAGATTGATTTTACCCTTGTTATTGCCCAACACATGGATGCTCTAGCACTCTCCTCTTTTGCAAAACGGCTCAACAGAATTACTCCCAATGAAGTGGTTTTTGTGCAAGAGTCTCTTGTGCTAGAAAACTCCAAAATCTACCTTTTAGAAGATAGCTCCTATTTCGAGAAAAATCGAGAACTCTCCATAAAAAAGTGTAAAGATAACAAAAGTTACTATCATCCTGAGATAGATACTCTTTTCTCCTTTGCAGCTAAGTTAAAAAATGTAGAAGTGGTGGCTTATCTTTTGAGTGGCATAGGGCAAGATGGAGCAAAAGGGATGCTTGAGCTAAAAAAAGCAAACTTCAAAACAGTAGCCCAAGATGAGAAAACATCCATCGTCTATGGCATGCCAAAAAGTGCTTATGAACTTAATGCGTGTCGGGAAGTGATGAGTATAGATGAGATATGTCAAGATATAAATAGGAACTAAAAAAGTTTAAAACCCAGCTAAGTGATGATGGAATCCTCAGAGGGTTATACGAAAAAACATACGAAAGATGGGAGTTACTATACTAAATGTAGCTAACAGATTCCTCTAAAAGCTTTTCTCTCTCCCACCCAAGAGTTTTTAGCTCACTCTGCTCATAAAACTTGTCAACATACCCAACACAGAGATAGGCTACAAGTTGACTATGCTCTTTTGCTTGAATGATTTTGAGCAGTTTTTGCTCATCAAGTATGCTTACCCAGCCTATGCCGATGTTGAGAGCTCTTGCCATGAGCCACATATTTTGCACTGCACATACGACACTATACTCTCCCATCTTTTTCATACTTGTCATACCTAAAACCTCTTTTTGTGATGGCTCATAGAGAACAGCGATGTTGATAGGGGCTTCTTTGATACCTTCGAGTTTTAACTCTTTGTAGAGGGACCTCTCTTGAAATATCTCTTCTGCTTTTGCATTTTCATGAGCGAAGTTTTTCGCAATACTCTCTTTTGTCTTTGCATCTTTAATAAGGACAAATTTCCAAGGCTGAGAGTAACCAACAGAGGGAGCTGAGATGCCAGCTTCTAAAATAGCAGTGACTTTTTCATCTTCTATAGGAGTACAGATAAATCTATTACCCCTGACATCCCGTCTTGCTTTAATAATTTCTAAAAGTTTTTTTGCATCTTCTTGTGTAAAGTTCATGCGAAATTATACTATACATTTATATTTATCCGTTAGCTCATTGGCAAGGTTAAACAGACTCTTCCTCTTCTCCCACCTCATAAAACCTCCTCAAAAATCTATCGAGTGGGCTGATGAGTCGATACATAACAGGCACGACTAAAAGTGTAAGTATCATAGAGCTTAAAAGTCCACCTATAACAGAGATAGCCATCGGTGCTTTTGTTTCGCTTCCTAATCCATCGCCTAGAGCGAGTGG
>JALUKS010000094.1 GCA_027056465.1 Sulfurimonas sp. | reverse complement strand
TCAAAAAGTTATTTATTCTTCCTGACTTGAAAAAGTTGAAGTTTCCTATTCTTTTGATTAACGATGATAAACTCTCTGCTGAGTACTCAAAAGGGATGAACAAAGATACGATTATCGCCGTTCACCTTGATAATGAAAAGATAGTTAGTATTGAGAATTTAGCTGATGCAAAAGCATTAGAGGCTCTTTTTAACTAAGCTCAAGTAATACAGTGTCGCGTTTAGTCGTTTCAACTCGCCTACACGCAGACTCAAATGCACCACTCTCACCTACCAAGATACACTTATGTTTTGCACGAGTTATCGCCGTGTAGATGAGCTTTGTGTTGTGCATGATAAAGTGAGTAAAACTCATAGGAATGACAACTATGTCATACTCCATCCCCTGCACTTTATGGATAGTAAGAGCATAAGAGAGCATCAGATGACTCTTTAACTCCTCATACTCATAAACGACAACAACATCCTCATTTGGATAGAAGACAAAAACTTGTTCCTCCTCCTCATCTATCTTAAAAAGTAATCCACTCATACCGTTAAAGATACGTCGAGTGTTGGACTCCTCGCCCTCTTTGAAGCCATCGCCACTCCATGAAGTCATATTCTCATTTTTTGTATGCACGACCTTATCCATCAGTCGAAGCTCTAACTCCCCGCGTTTGACACACTGTTTTGGGTTGGGGTTGAAGTACTCTTGTAGCACTTTATTGAGATTATTACTTCCGAGTATGCCCCCTTTCATCGGTGTTATCACTTGAAAATAGTTAAGGTACTCTTTTATCTGCTTATTTTTGAGTCGGTAGCGTGCTTTCTCTATGGACTCCACAACCCTGTGCATAATCTCTGCAACAATATTTTGCGAATTGTCCTCTCGAAGCTCTTTTAATTCTATGGTAGAGAGTTGATTTTTAAGGGCATAGTAGTTTTCTATATTTACATGAACAAACTCAAAATCCTCATACTTCTCTCTGTAATGAGGCACTTCCCCTTTGCGAATATCGTTGGCTATAAGAGTGATAGCCTGCTCTTCACTCTGTCTAAATATCTTTGTGAGTTTGACGGTGGGCGCTAACGCAAGTGAGAGTGTATCTGAGAGGACATTTCCTGCACCTATAGGGGGAAGTTGTGCATCATCTCCTACTATAATGAGGATTGCTTTTCGAGATATTTTTTTGAGGAGTCTGGCAAAAAGAGAGGAGTTTATCATAGAGGCTTCATCTATCAGTACAACAGAGTAGGGAAATTTATCGGCTGACTCATGCTTGATAAGTAGCGACTGAATGGTCGCCGACTCATAGCCCGTAGTGTCACTAATGCGTTGCGATGCAATACCACTTAATGCACAAGTGATAATCTCTTTTTTGTCATACTTTGTGTTGAGTAGGTCAAGTAGCGTTTTAGAGGTCGTACTCTTTCCAGTTCCTGCATACCCCACGAGTAGCAGGATGGAAGCACCCTCATTTATCTTCACTACTGCTTCTCGTTGTTGTTCGCCTAGCTGGAGTTCTGAATCGGCTAGAAACTTATCTAAATCCTTTACAAATCCCCCACTATTCATCTTTGCACGGCTTCTAAACTCATCATAGATATATTTTTCTGCATCATAGAGTCGAGATGGTGAAACTCTCTCATTTTTCATAATGACTATGCTCCCTTCACCCACTCTCTCAACAAGTGCCACCTCATAGAGATGCTCCTTTCCAGAGAACATTAGAAGCTCATCAAGCCCTGCAAATAGCACCTCTTTGGAGATACAAGAGTTCCCTTGCGCCTCACAATAGTTCAAAAGGACATAATCCATAGCAGAGCTAATGCGTCCCTCATTTTCTCTATCCACACCCATTTTGAGTGCGAGTTCATCGGCACGTTTAAAGCCTATGGAGTTAATCTTTGTAAGGATGTAGGGATTATCTTTTATCTTTGTACAGGGTTCATCTACATCTTTCATCGCAGTGGCGATAGTGGTAAGTAGAGTCGGCGAAACCTCAAAAGGAGAGAGAAACTCTCCAAGTCGACGCATAGAGCGAAACTGTTTCCAAGAGGCTTGAATCTTTTTAAGTCTCTTCTCTTTAATTCCCTTAACCTCTAACAACTTTTCAATGTCATTATCTAAGATGTCGATAAGCCCCTCTTGCCCAAACTTCTCTATCAAATCAGCAGAGAGTTTTTTTGTGAAGCCTTTGATGATTTTATTTAAGAAGAAAAAGAGTTCATTTTGGTTTACCTTGAGCGTCTCAAACTTAAAAGTTTTTCCATGCTTTTTATGTTCATCCCAAAAACCAGTAAGAGTAATAGCAGAACCCTTTATACTCTCAATAGCACTCTCATAATATGTCCCACTAATCTTCTCACTACTCTTTAAAACAGCGATAAAAAATCCTTCATCTTCAAAAAGTATTCTGTCAATCTGACCGATGAGTGTAGTAGGCAAATCATTTTCCTTTCTCTTATTAAATAAAATATGTTATAATTTCTATTCAGTTGGGACAGTTGAGGAGCTGGACACTCCTCAAAAGCTTTTAATATAACCTTAATTCAAGAAGAATTAAGATGATAACAATTACAAGTATGAGATGCATTGTTACTCCTTTTTAAAGGCTAACCCTGTCCCACCTAACTCCTCACAACACTTCTAAACACATCATAATCGCCAACTGATAAAACAATTATAATACTTTTTCTTGTGTCACATCAGAAATATTGCAAATTGCAATATTTTTTCTAAAATTTACGAGTTATTTAGTAACTATCGCATAGCTAATATCTAAAATCTCTCTATGACTCTTGATGTACTTATTCAAATCTTTGAGCTTTAGGTTTTTTATCTTCTGTAACTCATCAGCTGAATGACCAAGGGTGAAACCTTTGTAGTACTCCATAAAAGTACGGTTTAAACGCTGGCTCATTGTCTCTACTCTGAGAGGTTCACTTCCTAGTAAAAACTTCTTAGTCTGCTCTAGTTCCTCTTCTGTTACACCATCTTTTACAAACTTCTCTATCACCTCTTTTACTGTCGCTTTTGCTTCATCCATAGAGTCTAGTTTTGTCTGTAGGTAGCCACTCATATAGGAGCTTGATTTACTCACATGCACCCTAGCATAAGCAGAGTAAGCAAGTCCGCGTTTTACACGTATCTCTTCCATGAGACGGCTTCCAAATCCACCAGTTCCTAAGATAAAAGTCGCTACTCGTGCCTTATAATACTCTGCATCATCTACACGCATATTGTATGGTGATCCGAAGTAAATATATGCCTGTTTAGTCTCTTTTTTAATGATTTCAGTTTTTGGCGTTTTTCTTACATCAAAGTGAGGTACTTTTGTAGCAGTTCCCACCTCTAAACTCTCCAAAACTTTTTTCATATTTTTCTTCACTTCATCAAGAGTTAAGTCACCACCAACTACAACTATAGCACGAGAAAGCACGATATGTTCAGAGATAAACTTCTTCACATCGGCAAGTGTTATGCTTTTTACACTTACTATCGTACCACTT
>JALUKS010000093.1 GCA_027056465.1 Sulfurimonas sp. | reverse complement strand
AAGCGATATATACATTTTTAAAAAGGAGTGAAAACAGCTCCCTATAAATTTGAACAATGGAAATATCATCATCAACACATAAGATGTTAAGCTCTTTATATATCTCTAAATCATTTCTCATTCACAACCCCCTAATACTAGAGTAAATTCTACTCCATCATCTATATTTTCTACATCTAGCCTACCACTAAGAGTCTCTAAAACCATCTTCTTACTCATAAAAAGTCCTAGTCCTGTACCTTTACCTTGCTCTTTAGTTGTAAAGTAAGGTTCAAAAATCCTTCCTATCACATCACTCTTTATACCACCTGCCGTATCACTTACCTTTATGATACACCTCTCATCTTCCACATAAGCTTTTACTCTTATCTGTTTTACCTCTCTATCTCCCTCTTCAAAAGCATCTCGTGCATTTGAGAAGAGATTTATAAATACATGTTCTAAATCTTTTTTGTAGGTTAAAAAAGACAATCCCTCTTCTATCTCACTTATAAACTCAATGTTATGATTTTTGAGTTGGGCACTCATTAAGCGCATAATATCATCTATAATATCTTGAAGTTTAACAAGTTTCTTCTCATCTGTTGGCTTTGTAAAGTTCATAAAGTCATTAATAGTTTGTGACATATCCTGTGTCATATCTTCTATGAATGCAGTAGTCTCTTTGATACTTTTACTTGTAATCATATCCATCTCGTTTTGCATACTCAACTTGATAGCTGCTGCACTAATGGCATTGAGTGGTTGTCTCCACTGATGGGCTATCATCGTTACCATCTCCCCCATCTGTGCTAGTTTGGATTGTTGGGAGATAAGAGTATCTTTAAACTTCATCTCCGTTATATCCATAGAAATACCCACTATTTTACAAGGTTTTGCATCTTTATATATCAGTTTTGCAGTCTCTATCATTGTCAGATATTTACCATCAACACCGTTAGCCCTAATCTCTATAGAGTGAACACTACCATCATATAAAGATTTTTTGAAATTTTCTACTTTTTCTCTATCCTCTTCTAAAACTCTATCAAGAAACTCTTGATAGCTTGAACTTCTCACAGGAGAAGCTTCTTCCCTACTATCATAAGACTCCTCTGACCAACTAATTTCTTCGCTCTCTATATCTAGCTCCCAACTTCCAAAGTGTACCAACTCCTGCATAAGTTTAAAACTCTTTCTCTGTGCTGCAAGTTGTGTTTTTAGACTCTCTTGCTTCTTGCTCTCATGATGTAACTCTTTTGTAGTCACATTTAAGATATGCATAAGTGCTGAGAGTGTATTTGAACGGGAAGCTTCATCCTTTGGAGCTACACTTTCTACTATCTCTTTTGTTTGTGTTGATTCAGTAAGCGATACAGCCGTTAGAGTTTGATTAAGAAGTTCTGGTTTTCTCTCTGTATAGAACTCCCCATAAGTAAAAAATCCACTCGTTGGAGCTAAAGCAGAGAATGGTTTTAACTCCTCTACAATCAACTCATTTAAAAATCTTCTACGAGCCATACAAGAGTAGATATAAAAACTTTCAACAGCTAAACTCTTCTGCTTCAAAGGAGTGTGAACAATTTTATTTACATCACCTATACCTAAATAAACCTCTAAACCTTCTACAATATTTCCTGCAAAACTCAAACTACCATCATTATGCTTTTGTAAAACTGCTCGAGCAACATCCACACCCTTCTTTTGGATAATAAGAGGAAATTCAACACCTGTTATAGGGAGTTGTTCAGCGATGTTACCACCTAAATACTTCTTATAAAAATCTACAGCACTTATACCATCTATAGTGTAAACTCTGTTCTTATCAGAGTGTGTTACTATATGGGTTATACCTATCTTTGTCCACCCAAAGTTATATAAACTCTCTACTTGTAAGATATCAGAATCAAGAGCAACTGCTACTGCGCCCGTATCAAACAAACTGCCCTCACATCCTATATAACAGTTTACAAACTCTGCATTATCACCTGAGAGACCACCAGCTACTTTTACATCGGGAGCACTAGAGTAGATACCATTTAAAAACTCCTCCCCATTACACAAAAGTCCATCAGCAAAGGCAATTAACAGTTTTGTTTTTGGAGTAACGAGTTTTTTTGCAAGTTGCTCCCCTAAAAGAAAACTATCACTCTCATTACTATAGGCAATTTTCAACTCAGTTGCCTCAAAGAGAGAGATGGATATAACACTACTTCTCAAAAGAACTCTATCAGCAGTTATCTCCCCATCCGTTGATGAAGCGATAAGAGTAGCCTTTGGAAATGTTTTTTCCAAATAGGAAAGTAACTCTTGAAACTTCTCTTTCCCTTCTCCTGAAAAAACTTGGATAAGTACAGAAGAAGATGCAAAAATCTCCTCATACTCACCTGCAAAAAGTGTATCTAAGTTTTTATCTTTCGCTTCATAATTATATGTTTTCATTATTTACTCCTAAAAAAATTCTAAAGATTCATCATCATCGTCGTCATCTTCTTCACTATCATCTGACTCTAAAAGAAGCATCAAAGTAGTGAATATCGGGTACTAGCAACAGAGATTTTCAACTCCATCGAAGGAAAATATTTTCAAATATCATCTATTAACTCCGGTTTCGGTTCTGAAAAATAGTACCCTTGAGAGTACTCAATATCTAGTTTTTCTACAAGGTCTTGTACCTCTTTGTTATGGACATACTCAGCAATTACCTTTGCCCCAATACTTTTAGAAAATTCTGAAATAGTTTTTACAATGGAGTATGACTTCTCATCTGTAGCGATATTTTTGACAAAACTTCCATCTATCTTTATAAAATCAACATGCATAGAATTCACTCTCTCAAAGTTTGAGTTTTCTGCTCCAAAATCATCTATAGCTATGGGAAAACCAAGCTCTCTAAGTTCATTAAGCTGTTTGAGTGACTCCTCTACACCTGTTGTACTTATTCCCTCTAAAACTTCTAAAATGACACGAGAAGAGTTTATAGAATACTCTTGGAGCTTTTCTAACAAGTACTCTTTAAGATAGTTATCATTCAAGTCTATTTCGGTAATATTTATAGAAAAAGTGTGCTTATTATGTTGAAACATTTGAAATGATTTATCAATTATAATTCTTGTTATGATAGGGAGGAGTCCCGTCATCTCTGCAATATCTATGAAATAAAAAGGAGAATAAACTTTACCATCATGATGCATACGGGCTAAACACTCATACTTGTGGATAGTTTTTGTTCTGTTATCTACTATAGGCTGAAAATAGGGAACAATATTGTCAGAATCAATAGCATCTCTTAAAATAGGACCAAACTCCTGTATCCTTAACTGAAGTTTCTCAATCTTTAAATTTTTGTCATAAATCTTAATACGATTTTTTCCCTCTTTTTTTCCCTCTTTAAGTGCCATATGTGCATGTTTAAAAAGATTTTTATTTCCTGTAGCTATTGCCATTGTGACCGTAGCCCTCAAAAAGTTTCCATTAAAAGTGAGTGTTGATATGAGTATGAGAGATTGTAAATCATTTGCATACCTCTCTACCCTATCTTGTCCATAACTTTCATCACACAAAATCCCAAACTCATCATTTCCTAAGTAATATAAGCTTGCTTTTTCTAACATGTTCTTTTCTAATATATTTGCAAATGAGGAGATAACAAAATTACCATTTTCATATCCATAGACGGTATTTATACTATCAAAATTATCAATATTTATAATCATTAAAATATGGTTTTTAGCACTCTTTGCTAAATATTGATTGAGAGAAAAATGGTTTTGAAGACCTGTTAAATTGTCGGTCATAGCCTGTTCTTTAATCATACGAGTCTTTTCAATCACCTCTTTTTCAAGGTTTTCTCTATATGCTTGCATAATTTTTTTAGACAAAATAGAATCAACTAGTTTTCTAATAACTAATAGCATTTTATCCATCTCAATCGGCTTGAGTACAAAACCATCTACCCCTATCTCAATCGCTTCAAGAAGGTAATCTGCACTATTGTATGCTGAAACTATCACTACTAACTGAAAAACATCTCTCTCTTTGATCTTTTTAGAGAGTTCTATACCATTCATTCGTGGCATACTGATGTCTGTAAAAACGATGTCATAAGAGCTATTTTGGTACTTTTGCCAACCATCCTCTCCATCAAAGGCTACATCTACATGCTCAAAAAGCATACCGAGTATCGCCTTTGTCTGCTCTCTTACACTCTCTTCATCCTCTACATATAGGATACTCATCCCTTTTGTTTGCTCTGCTAACTTTTTCATACTACTTTCCATCTATAAAAGTTTTAATCTTTTTTCATATTTAAATTGATCTCAATGCCATGTGATTCAAATTATACCCTAACTAAATCTAATATCAAATTAAAAACATTCTCAACTAGAAATTCTTCCTCTTTTGTACTCTTTTTTACATAGTTCATAAAAGTATCAATGACTCCTGACATATGAGTATCTCTGCATCATGGACTTTATGCTTGCAGCACTGATGGCATTAAGTGGAGCCAGAATCTATCTCAAGACTCCAAAAGAGCTAAAGCACCTTTATAGATAGGCTCATCTATGAAGCCATACTCTTCATCTACAAATCCAGTTATCCCCTCATCTCTATGCATTTCAAAGAGCTTCATGATAATTTTTGCTCTTTTTATCTCTGCTTCTTTATCTACAAAGATTTTGTTTACTAACTTTACTTGATTTGGAGAGAGACAGCCTTTGGCATCGTAGCCCATACTTTTCTCTAGTTCTAGCCACTTCATGAAAGTCTCTTCATCTTTGAACTCTTGAAAAACAAAACTCACAGGCTTTACTCGCATAGCCCTGCAAGTCACAAGAAAGTGTGAGAGCATATAGCTCATGGTAGGATTTTCTAAGTTTATAAGAGACTGAGAGAGTCTCATATCTGCAAAGAGATCTAAAATACCAAGATAAAAAGTTGTTACTCTTTGGTTGTAAGCTAAACTAGAGAGATTATGCCATGCTTCTGCTGTTTCTATGGAGAGATGAAGTTCTATCTCTTCGTTTAAAAGTGCAAGTACATTTTTCACCTCTGCCCTATTTCTTATCTTTGGTACTCTTATAGCATCAGGCATAAACTGGTTAAGATATGTTATCTCTTCATAGCCACCTTCATCAAGAGCATTGACACGTACTATGAGTTTTTTATCGCACTTTTTATGTTGCGAAAGGAAGTAAGCGCAAAGAACCAAGGCAAAAGGCTTTTCTGCCTTACTCACTCCATCTTCGAGATTAAGCATTATGGCATCTGCTTCTAGTCTTGCTATTTTTGAGAGATGTTTGATGTTGTTTGCTGAGAGCATAAGTACCGATTTAAAGTTATTTTTTGTATTTATCTCACGAAAACATGGCTCGGCTAAAGTATCAAGAGCCTCAAGATTTCGTTTTTCGTATGCTTTTTGAACTGCTTGTATCATTTTTTATTTGCTTCTTTATTGTCATGTTTATGGAGATAAAGGTAGAGTGCTTTTATCTCTTTATTTGTCAAGAAGTAACGAGGCATTACATTTTTTCTTCTATTGAGTGCTTTATAAAACTTACTATATTTTAAAGTGTTTATTCGCGATCCTCTAAAGCTTTTTTCCACACCTTTATGTTTATACTTAGCAATAAGTTTTCCTTCGCCATATTCTCCATGGCACTTGTTACATCCTATGCCACGAGGATTTTTATAGAGTTGCGATGCGTACTCCATGGGTGTGATAAAACTCGCTATTGCAAAGAGGGAGAGAGGTGTAAGTAAAAAAAGTATATATTTCATTATTAGCCTATTATTATTTAAAAAGGGTATAATAGCAAAAATATTATCCAATGAGGTTTAAATGCAGTTACTAGATGGTAGAAATCTTTCAAAAAAAATAGAAGTAGAGATTACTCAAGAGGTAAAGAAGCTTAAAGAGAGCTGTGGATGTACTCCAGGGTTAGCAGTTGTTTTAGTAGGGCAAGACCCAGCAAGTGCAACTTATGTAAGTATGAAAAAAAAGGCTTGTGACCGTGTAGGTTTTTACTCTATCACTCATGATATGCCAGCGACTATCTCTCAAGAGGCGATAGAACGTACTATTATCAGTATGAATGAAAATGATAGTATAGATGGTATTCTTATCCAGCTTCCTCTTCCTGAGCAGATAGATACGACAAAACTTCTTGAGCTTGTTGATCCTGCAAAAGATGTAGATGGTTTTCACCCTTACAATGTTGGGCGTTTGGTAACAAACCTTGATGGTTTTGTGCCATGTACTCCTCTAGGTGTTATGAAACTTTTAGAAGAGTATAAGATTGATGTAAAAGGTAAAAACTGTGTAGTAGTTGGTGCTTCAAACATCGTAGGAAAACCGATGGCTGCCCTCCTTCTTAATGCTGATGCAACCGTTGAGGTGTGTCATATCTTTACAGATGATTTGAAAAAGCATACGCAAAACGCTGATGTTATTTTAGTAGGTGTTGGTGTTATCAACCTTATTACTGAAGATATGGTAAAAGAGGATGCTGTTATCATCGACATCGGTGTCAGTAGAACACCAGAGGGTAAACTTGTGGGTGATGTTGATTTTGAAGCAGTAAGTAAAAAATCCTCTTACATTACTCCAAGCCCAGGTGGTGTAGGTCCTATGACTATAGCGATGCTTTTGAGTAACACACTTAAAGCAGCAAAAATGAATGCAAAAAAGAAGAACAGTTAAATGAAAGAGACTCTTAAAAAAGCCTACAAATGGTCAAACTCGTGGACTGGAACTGTGGTTATCGTTCTTTTTGTTATCTTCTTTATCGCGCAAGCATTTAGAATCCCTAGTGGAAGTATGAAAGATTCTCTTCTTGTAGGCGACCATCTTTTTGCGAAAAAATTTGCTTATGGTATCTCTATGCCACACATTCCATTTTTAGAAGTCTCTATTATGCCGTGGAGTGACAAATTACGTCTCTTTGATGGTGATACTCCTAAACGTGGAGACATCGTAATCTTTCGCTACCCTAAAAATATCAAACAACACTTTGTAAAACGCTGTTTTGCACTGCCTGGCGATGAAGTGCTTTTTACAGATAGAGATCTGCTTTATCTTAGACCACATCAAGGTGATGCGTATATTAAGAAAAATTACCCCGCAAATAAAATAGTAAAACTTATGGATAAACTTTGGGTAAAAAGTCCAATGGCAGATATACATAAAGGTATTCATAATGACAAAAATCATAACATATATGAAGATTATTTATATATGTATGAAAGAAATAAGGTCGATATGACACCTGTCAATATAGAGAGTGTTATACCAAAGTATAATTTACCTTTTAACGCTTTTTATAAAAAAATACCACCAAAAAGTTATTATATGATTGGTGATAATCGTGACCACTCAAATGATAGCCGTTTTTGGGGTGTAGTTCCTTATGACAACATCGAGGGAACTCCTTGGTTTATCTACTTCTCTATAGATAAAAACTGGGAAATTAGATGGGATAGAATGGGAAAAACACCAGCAGATTTAGAACAGTCTCCTTATCTTGATAAAGCAAGAGAAGAGAGAATCAAAGAAGATAAGACACCTCATGGACGCACTTGATATAATTAAAGTAGTCGCTGCTGTTTTAGCACTGGCTATCGCAATCATCGGGCATGAGATTATGCATGGTTGGGTGGCTTATAAATATGGCGACACAACTGCTAAAAATGCTGGTCGTCTCACTATAAACCCTCTTAGCCATGTTGATTTAGTGGGAACTATCATCGTGCCTGCCACTATGTACTTTTTACCTATGCTTTTTGGAGCAGATAGTGGTTTTCTCTTTGGTTGGGCAAAACCTGTTCCTATAAATACCTCTACTGTTCTACGAAATGGTGGTTATAATGCAGCTATGCAGGTGGATTTAGCAGGTATTGTCTATAACTTTACTATGGCAGCATTTGCTTCTATAGCTATTACTGCAATGAGCCAACCAACTACTGCTGATTCATTAACTTATGTTTTTGCATATATATTTGTCTATCAGTTGCTTATCATCAATGTGGTACTTGGAGTATTTAACCTTTTACCCGTACCTCAGTTTGATGGTGCCCACTTTTTAATGCATCTTGCGTTAAAATACAAAGTAAATGCCGTAGCAGAGTTTTTTTACAAAAATGAGCGTTATGGAATGATAATCGTGTTGATCATAATCATGACACCGATTAAAGATTATGTACTATTTTTACCAGTTCAAACCATTCTTGGTTTACTACTTTCTTAGGAGAAAAGATGAAATTTTTTGTTGCAACAGATCATGCAGGAATAGAGTTAAAAGATTATACAGTTGCATTATTACGTGCTAAAGGTCACGAAGTTGAAGATATGGGTCCCTACTCTAAGGATCGTGTAGATTATCCAGACTATGCACATAAAGTAGCAACTGCTGTTTTAGAAAATGAAGGTACACAAGGTATCCTAATCTGTGGAAGTGGAATAGGTATGAGTATGACAGCCAATCGTCATGAGGGTATTCGTGCTGCACTCTGCCATGACGCATATACTGCAATGGTAGCTCGTGGGCATAATGATGCAAATGTTCTCTGTTTTGGTGAACGTATAGTTGGTAAAGGTGTCGCTGAATCTATCTTAGATGCATGGATTGCTGGAAGCTTCGATGGTGGACGCCACTGTGGTCGTGTCGAAAAAATAGAGCTCTAAGGAACTTATAAAATGTTTTGGGAATGGTCACTTTTAACGATACTCTCTATACTATCTATCTATCTTTTTGTAAAAATGTTTTACTTTAAGAGTATCACAAACAAAGAGCAAAGAAGTAACGACCTTATGAAACTCACGCTAGGTGAAGCAGAGATACTCATAAGAAAGTACCAAATCCAACTCCAACGCGCACTTGGAAATGTAGATATTCTCAGCGAAGAACTCACAAAACTTCGTAATGAGTTAAAAGTCCTCAAACAACGTAACTCAAAACATAGACAAGAGACAGATAGACTCAACGGCAAGATAAAAGCCCTTGAGGGTAGAATAGATGCACTCTTATAAAGGTAAAATAAATGACACTTAGTAATACAGAACGAAAAATAATAGAAAACTCTATCAGAGATATAAAAGACTTTCCAAAAAAGGGAATAGTCTTTAAAGACATTACAACATTACTTAACAATAAAAAAGCTTATAGTGTTCTCATGAACCACCTCTATACTCGCTATAAAGCATATGATTTAGAGTATATCGCTGGAATTGATGCTCGTGGATTTATCTTTGGTGCAGCACTTGCACAGATGCTTGGTATAGGTTTTGTCCCTATTCGTAAGAAAGGGAAACTCCCTTACACTACCATCAGTGAAAAGTATGCTCTTGAATATGGTGTAGATGAGATAGAAGTTCATATAGATGCCTTTGGTAAAGAAAAAGGTGCAAGAGTTCTCATCATTGACGACCTTATCGCCACTGGAGGAACTGCAAACGCAGCAGCCACTCTAGTCAAGCAGACAGGTGCAGAGTGTGTAGAGTGCTGTTTTATCATAGGACTTACATTTCTTGATGGCATCAAAAAGTTAGAAGAGAAAACAGATGTTTACTCACTTATAGAGGTTCAGGACTAATTTATGGCACTGACTTTAAATGCCGAACAAAAAGACATTTCAAATATTTTTGCTGATAAAAACCAATATATAATTCCTGAATACCAAAGACCTTATTCATGGGAAGAAACACAATGCAGAGAACTTTTTGATGATATACTAAAAGCCTTTAGAAATAAAGAAGGTGGTTATTTTCTAGGAAATATTGTTGTAGCAAAAAGTATAGAGGAAGGTAGCAGGTTGGAAGTTATAGATGGACAACAAAGATTAACTACATTAACACTATTACTGCGTGTACTATTTTCATTTGATGGGGATAATAAAAAACTTAAAAACCTTATTTGGAAGTTAGATGACAGAACAGATAAAATTATTTCTCAAAGAGTTAGAACACAGGTGTTTTCAGATCAAGATGCTACTTATTTAAATGATTTATTAGATATAAATTTTCGTATTGAAGATTTAAAAGATGATAAATTAAATAACCAATATATTATAAATACTCTATATTTTTATAATGCTATAAAAGATAAAGATAATTTTCGTGATATTTACGAAATTCAAAATTTTGTTGATTATGTATTAAATGATATATCGCTTCTTCCTATTCAAACAGAAGGGACAAACAAAGAAGATGCAAGAGAAAAAGCACTGAAGATTTTTGAAACAATTAATGACAGAGGTAAAAACCTAACAGACTCTGATATTTTCAAAGCTAAACTTTATTCAAAAGCATTAAATATAAAAGAAGATGAATTATTTATTAAGAGATGGAATCAAATCAATAATGAATGTTCTGAGATTAATTATAAATTGAATGAAATTTTTAAACTCTATACATATATCATTCGTGGTGAGAAGAAAAACACTAGCTCAGAAATAAATTTACGAGATTTTTTTACTAGAGATAAAAATTCCCCATTTGAATATAAAGAGTACAGTCAAATATTGGATGATTTGATACTTCTTATTGAATCCATAAAACTATATAATGACATTATTCAAAAACCATCTGAATTTAATGAAATAACAAAGTATTTTCAACTTATAAAAGTCTATACAAATAAGTATCCAGAAATTGCTCTTTTAGTTTTTTCGGGTTGGACTTTTGGTGTGTCGGCAAAAACTAAATGTGCAATTTGTGCGGTGGGCTTTTCATTTCATTTTCTTGTAGCAAATTTGTCATTCTCGGTCTCTGTTTTGCTTGTGCCTAACTCCTTGCTATCC
>JALUKS010000092.1 GCA_027056465.1 Sulfurimonas sp. | reverse complement strand
TAGTACCACCACCTATATCTACAACGAGATGCCCTTGAGGCTCACGAATATCTACACCCGCACCAATAGCAGCAGCCATAGGTTCTTCAATGAGGAATACCTCACGAGCACCAGCACTTAAAGCAGATTCACGAACAGCTTTACGCTCAACCTGAGTAAGACCATAAGGTACACAGATAATGATACGAGGTGAAATTAATGAACTACGACCATGAGCTTTTTCGATGAACTTGCGAATCATCTTCTCAGTCATGTCAAAGTCAGCAATAACACCATCTCGCATAGGGCGAATGGCTCTGATATTTCCCGGAGTTTTTCCGACCATATCTTTTGCTTCATGTCCAACAGCAAGAACACGAGTCTGTCCATATTTTTCAGTCTTAACAGCAACAACAGATGGCTCGTTAATGATAATACCACGTCCCTTTGCAATAACAATAGTATTTGCCGTTCCTAAATCTATTGAGAGGTCATTTGAAAAGAGTCCAACTATTTTGTTAAATATCATTTATATTCCCTTAGGCTATTTTTTTTGTAGATTTTTTAATGTAAACAGGTTCTGCACCATCGTCTATTACTTCTTTTGTTATAAGTACTTCATACCCTGGATACTCAGGAAGTTCATACATAATATCTATCATGTTCTCTTCTAATATGGCACGAAGTCCACGAGCACCAGTCTTACGTTTGATAGACTTTTTAGCGATGGCTAAGAGTGCTTCTTCTTCAAAGTTTAGCTCAACTTCATCTATAGAAAAGAGTTTTTGGTACTGTTTGATAAGTGAGTTTTTAGGTTCTGTAAGAATGCGAACCATATCTGCTTCGCTGATTTCGCTCAAAGACGCGATGATAGGAAGACGCCCAACAAGCTCAGGAATAAGACCAAAATGTACTAAATCATCAGGCTCAACCATATCAAATGTAGGTTTCTTCTCATCTTTTGTCTTCTTTTCATGCCCAAAACCGAGGACATTTTCTCCCACTTTACGTTTGAGTATATCTTCAAGACCATCAAAGGCACCACCACAAATAAACAAAATATTTGTCGTGTCAATAGAAGTGAACTCTTGATTAGGGTGTTTGCGTCCACCTTTTGGTGGAATGTTCACTGATGCACCTTCGATGATTTTTAGAAGAGCTTGTTGTACACCTTCTCCTGAAACATCACGAGTGATAGAACGATTCTCACTCATACGAGCGACTTTATCTACTTCATCTAAAAAGATGATTCCCTTTTGCGCACGCTCAACATCACCATCAGCTGCTTGAATCAGTTTTGTTAAAATATTTTCAACATCCTCACCAACATAGCCAGCTTCAGTAAGACTTGTTGCATCGGCAATAGCGATAGGTACATTTAAAACACGAGCAATCGTTTGTGCCATAAGTGTTTTTCCAGAACCAGTTGGCCCTATAAGTAAAACATTTGACTTTGCTATCTCTGTTTCTTTATCTTCAAGCTCATGTGTTTTGAAAATACGTTTGTAATGGTTGTAGACGGCTACACTTAAGAGCTTTCTAGCTCGCTCTTGACCGATGATATAATCACCAAGAAATTTATCTAACTCTTTTGGAGTCATAAGATTATTTACTGCTTCGAGAAGCTCTTCATTTTGTTCTGTTTGTGCAACTGTTGCATCACCAAACATAATTTTATATGCAGAAGAGACACAGTTTTTACAGATGTAAACACCATTACCCGCTATCAGTGGATTTTTCTCACTCTCTGTCGCATCACAAAAACTACAATGTTTATTTATCATCTATATTTTTCCTTTCAAACGGAATCCCGCGTTTAGTTTTTAAAACAAAATCACACAAGTCATTGACATGATGATTTTTTGTCTCTTCCAAAAGTCTGCTTGCTGTCTCTTTGAGTGGTTGTCCTGACTCAAAAAGATCTCTATAAGCAGACTTAAGAGCATTTATATCTTCTCTCTCTAGCTGACGACGAAGACCTGTAAGGTTAAGTCCTCTTAAAATTGCACGATTTCCTTCAGCCATACAAAATGGTGGTACATCTTGTGCTAATGCACTTGCTCCACCAACCATGGCATAATCACCAATGTGTATAAATTGATGAATAGGTGTCATTCCACCGATAACAACATAATCGCCTAGTTCTACATGACCTGCAAGTGTAGCTGCATTTGCTAATATACAGTGGTTCCCGATGATAACATCGTGACCTAAGTGAACATACCCCATAAAAAGGTTGTGACTTCCTACGATAGTCTTACTGCCACCACCCTTAGTTCCTGGGTTGAAAAGTGTAAACTCTCGGATAGTATTGTTATCCCCAATGATAAGCTCAACATCTTCACCATTAAACTTAAGGTCTTGAGGAATACTCCCAATGACTGTATGAGAAAAGATACGATTTTCCTTGCCAATAGTCGTTTTACCATAGATACAACTACTCGCTGCGATAGTTGTACCATCACCGATAATTGCTTGACTAGAGATAAAACAAAAAGGTCCTATTTCGACATTTTTCCCAATTACAGCACCATCTTCGATAACTGCAAGTTTAGATATATTTGACATACGTTAGGCTTATTTATCTACAATCATTGCTTTAAGTTCAGCTTGAGAAACAAGTGTACCATCAACATAAGCTTTTCCATCAAGTATCCAAATGGCACCCTTGTTTTTGATAACTGAGAGGTGATACTCTAGTTTATCACCAGGGCGAACAGGAGCGCGAAATTTAGCCTTGTCTATGCTCATGAAGTAGACAACTTTCTCAGCTGCTTCTTCTTTTGTCATATCCATGCTCTCAAACGCTAAGATACCACCAGCTTGTGCCATACCCTCTAAAATCATCACACCAGGGTAGATAGGATGATCAGGAAAATGACCTTGAAAAACAGGTTCAGAGATAGATACATTTTTGTATGCAATAGTTGACTCGTTTTTTGTAAGCTCAGTTACACGGTCAACGAGTAAAAAAGGGTAGCGGTGTGGTAAGATTTTTTGTATTTCCATAACATCCATAATCATTAGAAAAGCCTTTTGATAAATTATATTTTTATTTTAGGCATTTTATCTAAAAAAAGATTATAGAATGATTAGTTTTTCTTTTGTGTCTTCATAAGTTTTAGAATCAAGAGTGATTGTGAGTTTTCCTTCAGGTATCTCTTGCATCACAATAATAGGGCTTAAGTCGTAGTTTGTCTTGTTGATTTTAGCTCGAAATGCCAACTCTTTTTCTTGAGAAAGAGGCGTATAAATAAGTTCTTTAATCGTTTTATAATGAGTGGAATTTTGCTCATTATAAAACTCTAAAGTGATGAATTTTATCTCTTCACGGTTAAAATAGTGGACACCAGCTACTGAATATTCTACTTTTCCTTGCGCACGTTTACGTGGAAGTGTCGAGTATGAAAGAGCATAAGCATCGAGAACATTTGTTTTACCTTTAATGACCTTGAAGTTAAACTCTCTATAGTTTAAGAACTTCTGTTTGATGATTTTATACTCTTTGCCTTCATCTTCAAGCTGATTACGTAGAGTATATAACTCTATGCGTTCTTCTATGGAAGCTGGAAGAATTGCTCCAGAGAGAGGGGAAAACATCTCATCCATAAGTTTCTCTTGTTGCTCGCGTTGCATAGTAAGCCCAAAGATACAGCCACAGTAGTCTTGTCGGTAGAGTTGCTCCTCTTTTGTCACACGAGATTGGTCTTGACTTCCACCACCACTTCTGTAATCAACTGCTATAAACTCTACACCATTTTTCTCATAAAAAGCATCACCTACACGTTTGAGCTGCTCTTGAGACTTCAGAGGACTTACGAGTAGGGTGGTAGTAATCTTTTTCTCCCCAAGCTCTAGGGCTTTTTCTGCACTTACAGAGAAACGCTTATCAAAACAGACTTCACAACGAGCACCTTTTTCAGGCTCTTTTTCAAGTCCACGGACAGCTTGAAGCCAGTTTTCATAATCGTATTTGCCCTCAAGTAAATCAATACCAAGTTTTTTACAACTTCTCTGTACATCAAGCAAACGCAGTTGGTATTCGGAGTAGGGGTGAATATTGGGGTCATAAAAGAAACCAGTAAGTTTTTCCTCTGGGTAATCCTTTTGTAATTTTTCTAAGAAAAAGTGTGAGTCAACACTACAGCAGATATGTACAAGCAAAATAGCCCTTTAGTTGGTGTTTTTTTATTTTCATCATACCGACTAAAGTCGATGTTACGGGAACACCTATTTTAACCGGTAAGAGAGTTGAAAGTATAGTTTACTAGTCTCTAGTCTCTACAACTTTGATAGAGTTAATAGCATCTTGACCTTGGATTTGAGAAAGAACCTTAAAGCTCTCTTCATCATCCTCTTCAATAGCACCAAAAACAGTGTGAACACCATCTAGGTGAGGAGTGTCAACAAAAGTGATAAAGAACTGGCTACCTCCAGTATTAGGTCCTGCATGAGCCATTGAGAGTGTACCCGCACGATGTACTGAAGTGTTTGAACTTGTTTCACATGCTATAGCCCAGTCTGGACCACCAGTACCTGTACCTTGTGGACAACCACCCTGTGCCATAAATCCTGGGATTACACGGTGAAAAGTAAGGTTGTCATAAAAACCACTATTTCCTAAGTGTGCAAAGTTTGCCACAGTGTTAGGAGCTTCATCTGGAAAAAGTTTTACCCAAATGATACCTTTTGCTGTATCTACTTTTGCATACTGTTGTTTTAACGACTCTTCTGGTGTGATTGCATAATCTTTTAATTTTGCTCTTCCAAACATATTGTTACCTTTGTTTTAATTTTTGAAATTATAGTATAAGTTTATTAGTTTTTATAAACAATTTATTTTTAAGAGC
The DNA here is from genome assembly GCA_027056465.1 of Sulfurimonas sp. Lineage (GTDB taxonomy): Bacteria > Campylobacterota > Campylobacteria > Campylobacterales > Sulfurimonadaceae > Sulfurimonas. The sequence continues at coordinate 23,787 of JALUKS010000092.1, read as the reverse complement.
TTGACTTAAACAAATATTTCATCGATTTAGAACTATTTTCAATATATTCGCAATCTTTACTGTATAATTCACTTATTATTTAAGGATAGAGATTATAATGAAAAAAATACTTGGTTTTGCTTTTATCGCTTTGGGAATATTTTTAGAGATTACATGGCTTGGATTTGTTTTTGGAAGTGTTGTTGTTGGAATACTATTACTTCTTTTCGCTCCACGTATTTTGTTTTTTCCTTTTAACTTTTTTGCACTACTTGGTGCTAAACTTATCTATGCTCAGGCTTTTAAAAACTTTGAAAATGCTCGTAATAACGGGAGGAGTTATAGCTATAGTTACTCAAACTACTCGCATCAAGGGTCAGCTGGAGGTTCATACCAGACTCCTGTTAATAAGATGGCAGAGTATTATGCAGAACTTGAGTGCAGTGAAAATGATGATTTTTCAGTTATCAAAAAAAGTTATCGTCGTTTAATGAAAGAGCATCACTACGATTCACTTGTGAGTAAGGGATTACCAAAAGATATGCTAGAGTTTTCAGAGGCTAAAACAAAACGACTTAACGAAGCTTATGCTGCTATAAAAGAGGCTAGAGGCTAAAGTATGAAGATTTCGGATGTAAGTAATATTCTCAACAACAAAGATAAACTACTCACACAAATCTACTTTGATCTGCAACGCCACTTTGAAGAGAAGTATGGAAGCGATACCGTTGTTTTTATGGAGATAGGTACTTTTTATGAAGTCTATGAGGTCAACAACGATGAGGAGCAGATAGGCAAGGCTAAAGAGATAGCCGAACTCCTCAATATTCAGCTTACTAAGAAAAACAAAAACATTATAGAAAACTCAGATAGAAATCCACTTCTTGCAGGTGTTCCTGCTGTCTCCTTTGAACGCTATCTCAATCGACTGATTCAAGAGCAAAAATATACAGTTATTGTTGTCAAACAAAAAGGCAATCCTCCTAAAATCAGCCGATATATCGCTCAGATAGTCTCCCCTGGAACGAACTTCGAGCATATCGTAGATAATGATGAGAACTACATAGTTTCCCTTGCAATAGATAAATACCGTGGCATGTATAGTGTCGGCTACTCTGCCATAGATGTTACCACTGGAAAGAGTTGGCTCTATGAGACTCACTCTACAAGTGAAGACCCCTCTTATGCGCTTGATGAAGTTTTTAATCTCTTAAATGTTTACAGAACAAGTGAGATAGTAATGACTTTCTTGGATGGCATAGATGACCAACGCCATGTGATGCACTACTTAGAAATCCCAGAGCATTATCACTATGCAGTCAATAATCAGCGACCAAAGATAGCGTTTCAGAACAGACTCTTTGGGGAGGTTTATCAGATAGAGTCCCTTCTCTCGCCAATAGAGCATTTAGATTTAGAACGCTCTCCTATGATAACTGAGTCTTTAGCGATACTGATTCACTTCGTTATAGAACATGATTATCATATAGTACAGAAGATGTCTATGCCGTGTTTGATAGATAATCGCCGTTTTATGTATCTGGGAAATAATGCTCTTGAGCAGATGGGGATTATCTCTAAAGATAGGAGAGAGTTTACATTGCTAAAAATGCTAGACCGAAGTGCTACAGCTATCGGTCGACGTCTGCTTAAAGAACGTTTGCTGAATCCTATCATGGAAGAGTTGGAACTCAATCGCCGTTATAATCTCATAGAAAAAGTCTCTTCTCATATTCGTTATCTTGATGAGATGATGCGTGGTGTTTATGACCTAGAGAGACTCTCTCGCCGACTTAATTTAGGGAGACTTCATCCTTTTGAGATGAACCATGTTTATGACTCTATGCTAGCAGTGAAAGAGTTGATGCTCTATGTCAAAAAGCATAAGATACAAAAGACTCCTTTTCATGAGAGTGAGGTTGAAGAGTTTCTTCGTGACATCTCTAAAAGTATAGACCTTGATGTCTCTCGCCGTTTTACCAACAACACAGTCGATGAGAACTTCTTAATGAGTGGTGTCGATGAGTCTATAGATACTCTTGTCAAAGAAAATAGTGTTATGCTAGTGGCGTTTAGTGACATTATGAAACGCATAGAGGAGTTACTTACCTCTGTAAACGCGGGAAGTTCTAACCGCCTTGTGACTTTGGGGCTTTTAGAGAAAGAGGGTTATTATATATCCCTTTCTAAAAACCGTTATTCGCTCATAGAAAATGCCTTTCAAAAAGAGGAGTTTTTTCTTCACTACAATGTCAAGAAGCTAACAAACTCTGTCAAAATTACCTCGGCGTTTACTGATGAACTCTCTGATAAGATAATGAAAAATCGTAGAAAAATTGTAACACTTGTCAAAGAGAAATATGTCAATCTTCAAGCTCTTTATGAACGCAGATACTCTCTTCTTTTTGATAGGGTTATCGCCTATGTTTCTGATCTTGATGTAGGTGTAAGCTCTTCAAAAGTAGCTCAGACTTATAAGCACTCTCGACCTACTATAGTTGAGGTGAAAGAGGATGAGAACTTTATGCAGATAATGCAGCTTCGCCATCCTCTTATAGAAGTGCAAGAACGCGGTGGTCTCTATGTGCCAAACGATATAGTGATGGGAAATCGTGACTATATGGATTTGCCTCACCCTGAGACTGTGATGCTAGAAGTGGGTGTGCATGATGGACATGACATCAATGGTGTGCTACTTTATGGGATAAATTCCAGTGGAAAATCCTCTCTTATGAAGAGTATCGGGATTGCCACTCTTATGGCGCAGTCGGGATTTTTTGTGAGTGCTGCTGTGATGAAGTTTAGTATTTTTGACTCGCTTTTTACTCGTATAGTCTCAAAGGATAATCTTGCTAAAGGACTCTCAACCTTTGCTGTTGAGATGCTTGAACTCAAAAATATATTTAACCGTGCTACTACTCGCTCTTTAGTTTTAGGGGATGAGATAAGTCATGGAACAGAGACACTCTCAGGTGTCGCCATAGTCGCGTCAGCTATCAAAAAACTAGCAAATACTCGCTGTCTTTTTCTCTTTGCTACACACCTGCACCAACTCTCAACGATGCAAGAGATTACAAAACTTGACAATGTTGTAAATCTGCATCTGAGTGTTGAGTATGATGAAGAGAAAGACACTTTAGTCTTTAACCGTGTACTTCAAGCTGGAAGTGGAAGTAGTATCTACGGACTAGAGTTTGCAAAGTCTCTGCACATGGATAGTGAGTTTTTAGAAGAGGCAAACACCATCCGTAAGCGTTTATCAAATGACTTTGATGAGCTAGAGCTTTTAGTGAAGAAAAAAACGAGTAAGTACAATAAAGAGCTTTATGTTACGAAATGTATCATCTGTGGGGCTATGGCTGAAGATGTACATCATATCTCACAACGCAGTTTAGCAGATGAAGCAGGTTTCATAGGACATTTTCACAAAGATAACAAACACAACCTTATACCTCTTTGTAAAGAGCATCACAAGCTCATACACGATGGAAAACTCCAAGTCAATGGCTTTGTAATGACAAGTAAGGGTTTAGAGTTAAAGTTTGAAGAGCAGATGAGTAAGCCAGAAGTCAAAAAAGTGCAAGAGCCTGAGATAAATGAAGATATAGAAGTTAAAGAGCTAGAAGAGGAACTAAAGGGTTTTGTTCTTGATGACTGGTAGAGAGATGGAACTAAACTTGCTACAAAGAGATATGATAAAAACTATACTTACCTCTTGTATATTATACTTAGCTCTATTTTCTTTAAGTGGCTGTACGGCAAATCTAACCGACCCTGAAATAGATTTTGCACCACCAACCTATGTAGAACAGATGCCCTCTCGTGAAAAGAAGCAGGATTTTGCTTCGACAGGGAGTATTTTTGGACAGGGTGAAAACCCACTCTTCTCTGATCATAAGGCTATGAATGTAAATGATATAGTGACAGTAGTCATTTCAGAGACTGCAAAAAGTTCAAGTACAGGAGCAAAACAGTTGTCAAAATCTGATTCTATTGCTCTTGATGGTGGTGTATTTAGCACTCTAGGTGGTGCAAGTGCTGGTACAAACCGAGCTATTGCCAAGGCTAATGGCTATACAGATGTGGGTTTTAAGTCTAACTCTACAAGCAATTATAAAGGTCAAGGCTCAGCAACAAAAGATGCGAGTTTTACGACTACCGTTTCAGCTCGTGTTGTCAAAATCTTGAAAAATGGAAATTATTTTATTTCGGGTAGACGCGAGATACTTATTGATGAGCAGAAACAAATTATTCAAATTAGTGGTGTTATTAGTCCCTATGATATTGACCAGTACAATAAAATAAACTCAGCACAGATGAGTGATGCTAAAATCTTATATAAAACAGAAGGAGATGTTGATCGTGCAACAAAACAGGGATGGGGAACGAAACTTATTGAGGCTATCTGGCCTTTTTAGCCTACTTATATTTTTAACAAGTTCTTCACTTATAGCACAAAGCTTTGAAGATTTTAAACACACCCAAAGTAGTGCTTATGCTCACTACCGAGATGCAAGAGATAAAGAGTTTAGTAACTATCTACACTCTTCATGGAAAGAGTACTATTCTCAAAAGGAGAAGTCTCTTTACGAAAAAAAGAAACCAAAAAATATTTATAGTACTGTACCACGAAAAATAAAGTCTGTTGGGCCTCTTGTAAATATTATCCTTCAAAAAAATATAACTCCAAAAAAACCCTCTTTTATCAAAAAAATCCGTAAAGATATTAGCTTCTCTTTTTTTGGTCAGTATGTTACATTAGATATGGATAGTAGTATAAAAAATGCTATGTTTTATCCACATAATCAAAATGGTATTGTTAGTTTTTTTGATCTACTCGCGCACTCTGGATATGACGATACACTAAGTGAAATCTTGAAACGAAGTGATGAACTACTCTTAAATGATTGGGGAAGATACTTGTTAGTGCAAAGAGTTGCTCAAGAGATTTATAAGCAAAAAGATGAGCAGAAACTCTATACATGGTTTATGCTTAATAAAATGGGATATGATGTGAAAGTAGGGCTTTCTCAGAAACATATCGTATTAATGCACTATAGTAAAAAAACTATCTACTCTACACCGAGCTATATTTTCAATAAAAAAAGATACTATGTTTTAAATGCCTATACTCAAAAGAGTCTTCCTCGTGTTTATACTTATTCACAAAACTATCCAAAGGCTACAAAAGATCTTGATCTTTCTTTAACTCATTTGCCAAATTTTAAAAAAAATCTCTACTCAAAGACTCTCTCTTTTAAACGCTTTGGTGTAAGCTACCCTATCACCTATGACTATGATAAAAACCTTATAGACTTTATGGCTACTTATCCTCAAGCTGATTATGCAACATACTTTAATGCCGCGTTTAGTAGTGATGCCTATTTACAGATAGCAGAGAGTATCAAAAGGTATATTGATGGAAAAAAAGCGAGTGTTGCTATAAATTTTGTACTTCATTTTGTGCAAAAGTCTTTTAAATATGAAAGTGATCAATCACAGTTTGGAAGAGAAAAAGTGATGTTTGCTTATGAGACACTCTACTATAATAGTTCAGATTGTGAGGATAGGGCGATACTCTTTGCATTCCTTGTGAAAAAATTGTTTCATATAGGTGTAGTTGGTGTAAAGTATAAAAACCATATGACAGTAGGATTAAATATTCCGATGCAAGGCGATCGTGTAAAATATGCAAGACACAGTTATGTTATCGCTGATCCGACATATATAGATGCAAACATCGGGCAGAGTATGCCTGAATACAAGTATAAAAAACCAGAGCAGTTTATACTATTAAATCATTAGACTTATAAGTTATAAAGTAGACTCTATCTAACTTTTTTGCTTCTAATAATTAAAAGCAACTTTGTAAGTAGGGTCATCCTCTTCGTAGCTACAGTGTGGTCCAGCTTGTTTTAAGATAGCTTTACAGTCTGGTGAGAGGTAACGAAGCAGGAGATTTTTCCCAGCTTCTTCATACTTCTTCGTGAGCGTATCAATGGCTTCGACTCCACTTGAGTCCATAACCCTTGCATTTTTAAAATCTATAACTACCTTAGGTGGGTCAAGCTCTACATCAAAGTTGTCTGCAAATGTAGAGGCACTTCCAAAAAAGAGTGGACCATCAAGGGTATAGACTTTTGTGCCATCCTCTTCGGTATGTGTTTTTGCCCAGATACGAGCATGTTTCCAAGCAAACGCAAGTGCAGAGATGATAACTCCAGCGATAACAGCAACTGCTAAATCTGAAACAACAGTTATGAGTGTAACGGCTACCATAACGACAGCATCGGTACGAGGCATTTTGTTGAGACGTGAGAAGCTAGACCACTCAAAAGTTCCGATACTTACCATAAACATAATCCCGACAAGAACAGCAACAGGAATTGCATTTAAAACGCCACTCATCGTGACTACTAAAAGTATAAGTCCAGTAGCAGCTACAAATGATGAGAGTCTCCCTATACCACCAGAAGTGTAGTTGATGATACTCTGTCCAATCATCGCACAACCAGCCATACCACCAAAAAGACCACAGCAGACATTACCAGTTCCCAAGGCTATACACTCTTTGTTTGCCGAGCCACGAGTGTTGCTGAGTTCATCTAAAACGCTGAGTGTAAGGAGTGACTCGATAACCCCGACAAGTGCCATGATAATAGCATAAGGAAGTACCATTTTGAGAGCATCAAGATTAAAGAGATAGTCAGGGAGTATAAATGATGGAAACTTACCAGCATACTTACTCATATCATCAAGACCACCAAGTAGAAGTGTATCAGCACCACTAAAGTAAACGCCAAGAGTGATAGCGACAATGGCAACTAAACCAGCAGGAATAGCCTTTGTAAACTTAGGTAAAAGGTACATAATAGCCATAGTAATAGCCACTAAAATATACATCATATACCCTTGTCCCTCAAAGAACTTAAACTGTGCAGTAGCGATAACGATAGCAAGACCATTCACAAATCCATGAATAGCAGGAGTAGGGACAAGACGGATAAACTTTCCAAGTTTGAATGCCCCTATGCTTATCTGAATAGCTCCAGCGATGATAGTTGCGAGTAGAACATAGTGAAGAATACCCATAGCAAGAGCATCCCCTGTAACTCCCTGTTGCGTTAGAACTCTGTTTGCCTCAAATGTAAGACCAACTAAAACGATAGCAACAGAACCTGTAGCCCCAGAAATCATCCCTGGTTTACCACCAATAAGTGCCGTGATAAGCCCTAAGATAAAGGCAGTATAAAGCCCAACAATAGGACTAATCCCAGCGATAAAACTAAACGCAATCGCTTCAGGAACAAGAGCAACAGCAACAACCAAACCAGATAAAATATCGTTTTTGATATTTGTTGCTGAGTATTTTTTTAGATCAAACAAATGATGCCTTTAAGTGTAGATTTTTTAAGTTGCGAAGTATAACTTTTTGTTCCTTAAGCCAAATACCCCCTCTGCTTAAAATATAAACCACAAACATCTCATATAGTATTCTATTTATGCTATTATTTGAGTAATAATAATTAAAAGAGATACATATGATAAGTAAAGTAAAAGATTTTTTAGGTTTTGATATAAAAGAGAAGAAGTATAAGCTCTCTCATGATGAGACGTTTGGAATGATAAGTGATGAGAAGAAGCCTGATAAGTGGGTCTTTTCTACTTGTGGTTACTGTGGTGTTGGATGTGGGCTTTACATCGGGGTGAAAGATGGTAAGGCTGTTTATACGAAGGGAAATCCTAAACACTTTGTCAATCAAGGGACACTTTGTCCTAAGGGTCTCTCAGAACATCAGATGATTAACTCTCCTGAGAGGATTCAAACGCCACTCATTCGCAGAGATGGCGAGTTGCAACCCGCTACTTGGGATGAGGCTTTTACCAAAGTGAGTAATGAGTTTAAATGTATAGCTAAAGAACATGGGGAGAAGGCTGTTTCTGTCATAGGTACAGGACAGTTTCTCACTGAAGAGTTCTATACACTCGGAAAGTTCGTGCAGTTAGGGCTTCGCACAAATAACTTTGATGGAAATACTACTCTCTGTATGGCGTCAGCAGTTATGGGTTACAAGCAGTCTCTTGGAAGTGATGGTGCTACAAGCTCGTATGAAGATTTTGAGCTAGCAGATACTATCTTTCTTGTCGGGGCAAACATCGCCGATAATCATCCTATTCTTACACTTCATATAAACAAGAACAAACGTCCTACAAAAAAAGTGATAGTTATCGACCCACGTGCGAGTAAAACTTCTCAGATGGCAGATCTTTATGTGCCTATAAAACCTCGTACCGATCTAGCACTTTACAATGGACTTGCCTATATAGTGATAGAGCAGGGCTGGGAAGATGAGGGCTACATAAAAGCCAATACGAACGGCTACAAAGAGCTAAAAAAACATCTTCAAGATTATCCACCTCAAGAGGTTGCAAATATCACGGGCATAGATGTCAAGACTCTCTATGAACTCGCTCGTCAGTTTGTTGCTCAAGATAGCGTTTTAACAGGTTGGACTATGGGGATAAATCAATCCTTTATGGGAACAGATACCGTAAGTGCTATCATCAACCTTCACCTTTTAACTGGACAGATAGGAAAAGAGGGGGCTGGTCCTTTTAGTATTACTGGACAGTGTAACGCTATGGGAACTCGTGAGACTGGATTCACTTCCTCTCTTCCGGGGTATAGAAACTATGGGGATGAAAAAGCTCTTAAAGAGTATGCGAGTATAGTCAATGTGCCTGAGGAGATTGTGCCTACTAGTCGTGGGTATAAGTATGCTGAGATTATTGATGCGATAGATAGAGGAGAGATAAAAGCTCTCTGGATTACAGCGACAAATCCTCTCGTGAGTTTTGTAAACCAAGACAAACTCCGTAAAACCTTAGCAAAACTCGACCTTTTAGTGGTGCAAGATGCTTTTCTCGGCGATACTGCTCAAATAGCTGATGTTATCTTTAGTGCTGCAACATGGGGAGAAAAAGAGGGAACATATACAAACTCTGAACGCCGATGTAACAAGGCAAATAAAGCTGTAGAGCCTTTAGGGGATACTATGGGTGATTTTCATATTGTTTTAGAGTTTTCTAAATACTTTGAGGGTGTCAACGAGATGCTCTTTCCTAACTGGAGTGAGCCTCGTGATGCTTTTGAGGAGTGGCGAAAAGTCTCTAAAGGGCAACTCTGCGACTACTCGGGTATCTCTTATGAACTTCTTGAAGAACATGGGGGCATACAGTGGCCTTGTAATGAGGAACATCCTCTAGGGACTAAACGCCTCTATACTCCAGATATGCCTTTTAGAACAGCCGATCAAAAAGCAAAACTTCTCTGCGTTGAGTGGTTTCCGATGGAGGAGGCTATCTCAGCGAAGTTTCCTGTAATCTTAAATACGGGAAGAACAGTAGAGCAGTGGCACACTCGCACGAAAACGCGAAGTATAGATATTCTTAACGACCTTGCTCCTGAAGCTTGGGTAGATTTAAGTCCAAAAGATGCAGAAAAACTTAAGGTAAAAAGTGGTGATAGAATGAGTCTCTCCTCTCCTCGTGGTCGCGTTGATGATGTTGTAGTACGTGTAACTGGAAGTGTAAGAGAGGGGACAGTTTTTGTGCCTTTTCACTTCAATACACAACTTGTAAATGCACTCACAAATGAGAGCTTCTGCCCGAAATCAGGTGAGCCAAACTTCAAACAGACTGCCATCCAACTTCACTCTGCTGAAGTGCCAGAGGGTCTAAGTATAGCAGAGACAGAGATAGCTGGAGAGATAGAGCATCTTAAAACTACTTATGAGGGTATCAAGACTAGTGTGGCGTTTAAAGAGAAAGTTGCAGTGAAAGTTTAAAAAAGATAGTTGTAACCACCGATTTACCACTCTGGGCTATACTTTTGGCATGAAAATCATCCAAAAGTAGAATAAAATTATGAGTAAATTGAAAAAAATTTTAGTTCGAGCTCGTCGTCAAGTCTTCTCTGAAATGGTGGGAAATAATCCCTCTATATTTCAAGGGGAGGGTTATGATTTTATCGAACTTCGAGAGTATATGCCGGGGGATGATATTCGCCATATCGACTGGAATATCACTGCCAAACTTCAAAAACCTTTTATCAAAATATTTCGTGAAGAGAGAGAACTCAATGTTGTTTTAGTTTCTGTACTTAATGGAAGTGTGCATTTTGGTTCTAAAAAGTTCAAGCAAGATGTTATCGCTGAGGTAGTTGCACTTTTAGGTTTCTCTACACTTAAAAATGGTGACCTTCTTAGCTCCTATATCTTCACAGATAAATTAGAATCCCATGCAAAACCGAGTAAGAAACTGCACCAAATCCATAAGAGTGTAGAGGAGATTCTCTCCTTTGATGCCCTCAATAAAAAAATAGACTTTAAAAACATAGCAGATACTCTCTTTAAGCGTTTAAAACGAAAATCTCTTATCCTAGTGGTGGGTGATTTTTTTGAGATACCTGATTTTAAGCTTCTTGCAAAAAAACATGAAGTAGTTGCCCTTATCGTGAGAGACCACTTGGAGGAGAAACCACCACAGATGGGATTTTCTTCTCTTATCGACCCTGAAAGTGGTGCAGTGCTTGAGGGTGATTTTAACCATTCAAGTGTCGAGAGCTATGCCAAAAGAGTAGAAGAACACGATAGAAAACTCTACAAGGTTCTTCGCAAAGATAAAATCCGTTTTACGAAAATCTACACAGATGCAAACGCGAGTGTAGCACTTCGCAGACTTTTTGAGGGGCGATAGGATGAATGGTAGTGTGCAAACGCAGGAGATTCCACTCCACGACATTAAAGGTTTAGTCGAGATTCAGGACTATTCACCTTACTATTTGGGTGCGATAATAGTTTTTGGGTCTCTTATCTTCCTAGGGTTACTCTATCTTCTCTATAAATTTCTACACAATAGAAAAAAGTTTAATCTTCGTAAGGAGCATCAAAAACTTCTACATAAGATAGATTTTAGTGATGCTAAAAAAGCAGCCTATGAGATAACATATCTTGGAGCTACTTTTAGAGAAGATACTCCACGACATGAGAGAGCGTATGAACTTTTAAGAGAAAATCTTGAGTCATATAAGTACAAAAAAGAAGTCGGTGCATTTGATAGCCAGAGCAGACATCTTTTTGAAAATTATTTAGGATTAATCGATGCTTGATGGACTCTATTTTGAATTCCCAAAGATATTTTTTGTTATATTTTTCTTTGTAGCGTGTGAGTCGCTCTGTCGTATGCGATTGCCATCACTCTACTTTCCTCATGCCAAGCAGTTTATGAAGCAGGGCATAGCCTCTTCTAAGCTTCTTTTTCTTTTGAAATGGTTAGCGATAGTGATGATGATATTTGCCCTCATGTCTCCTGTCAAAGATAAGCCTTATGAATTAGCTCCAAAAAAAGGGCATGAGATAGCACTTATTTTAGATGCTTCAGGCTCTATGAATGAGAGAGGATTTGATAGGTCAAACCCTAATTTAAGTCGTTTTGATGTAGTGAAAAATATAGTCCGTGACTTTATCTCTAAACGCAAAAATGACAATATGGGGCTTGTAGTGTTTGGTGCATACTCTTTTATAGCCTCGCCTCTGACTTATGATAAACATATTCTCTCTCGTATCGTTTCACAACTAAGGGTAGGTATGGCTGGTAAATATACGGCTCTTTATGAAGCACTAACACAGGGAGTAAACCTCTTAAAAATGAGTAAATCAAAATCAAAAATTGCCATACTCTTAACAGATGGTTACTCCACGGCAGGAGTAGATAAAATACCTCTTAATATAGCCCTTGATATGGCAAAAAAAGAGGGTGTAAAGGTCTATCCGATAGGAATTGGTGGTGCAGGTGGATACAATAAAAATGTACTCTTAAAGATTGCAAAAGAGACAGGTGGTGTGGCGTTTGGTGCTTCAAGTGCAGATGAGCTTAAAGCTATCTACAAAAAGATTGATAAGTTAGAAAAGGTAAAGATTAAGGCTGAAACATATAACAATCTTCAATATTACTACTTCTATCCACTTTTTATAGGGCTTCTCTCTTTGATGTTCTATGTCTATCTACGAAACAGAAGAGGGAGTAATTAGATGCATTTTTTACATCCAGAATTTTTTTACTATATGTTGCCACCGATGTTTATCCTCTTTGGATTGCTACTTACGCAAAAGAGTGTGCAGGAGAGTTTCTTCTCTCAAGATGTGATGGATAAACTGCGAGTCTCTTCAAATATGCTAACACTAAAAGCGAGAAATGGACTCTTTTTACTTATAGGTATGCTGATGGTTGTAGCCCTAGCAGCTCCCGTGCTTAACGATGGAAAAGTCGAAGTGAAAGCAAAAAGTGCAGACATCATGATAGCACTGGACATAAGTGACTCGATGTTAGCAGAAGATGTTTACCCAAATCGTTTGAAACTTGCAAAAGAGAAAGCCTTGATACTTCTCCATGAAGCGCCAACAGAGAGAGTAGGGGTTATCGCGTTTGCGAAGAACTCCTATCTTGTCTCTCCTCTTAGCTTTGATAGTGGGGCGGTAAGTTTTCTTCTGCGTTCACTCAATACCGACTCAATTACAGAAAAGGGAACAAACTTTCTCTCTATGCTCAAAGTCGTTAATCAAAGTATAAAAGATAAATCAAAACGCTACTTGCTTATACTTAGTGATGGTGGAGATAAGAGCAACTTTAGCGAAGAGATAAGTTTCGCAAAAAAACATCATATCGCTGTTTTTATTTTAGGAGTTGGCACAATAAAAGGAGCACCTATCAAAAAAAAGGATGGTACATTTATCAAGCAACATGGTCAAATCATAGTCTCGAAGCTGAATACCTCTATCAGTAAACTTGCCACAGAAAGTGGTGGCGTTTACATAGAGAGTGTCAATTCTGATAGAGATATAAAAAAGATGCTTCAAGAGATAGAGTCTCATAGTAAGAAAAAAACACTCAAGTCACAGGAGGTAGAGCAGTTTATTCCTCTCTTCTACTATCCTTTAGCTTTAGCACTTTTTATACTCCTTTTTGCGACATCATCTATGAGTAAACGCGAGAGAGTTCATCTTCCTTCTTTACTCCTTTTGGTAGTGATGGCGGGAGGTACATCTTCATTACATGCTGGCGTTTTAGACTTTATGAAGTTAGATGAGGCGAAGAGTGCTTATGAGTCGGGTGATTATAGTAAATCGCAAAAGATTTATGAGAAGTATGCGCATACGACACACAATACCGAGGTAGATTATAATCTTGGCAATACTCTCTATAAACAGGGAAAGTATAAAGAGGCAATAAAGAGTTATGAAAAAGCTACTTTTAAAGAGAAAAGCAAACGTGCAGAGAACTTCTCAAATCTAGGAAATGCTTATGCAAAGTCTCATGAGAAAGGTAATCTTCAAAATGCCATAAAAGCATATGAAAGCTCACTGAAATTGCAAGAGGATAAGGCAACACGTGAAAATCTTGAAGCTGTAAAAAAAGCACTGAAAAAGCAGAAGAAACAAGATAAAAAACAGAAGAGTAATAAAGAGAAGAAAAAGAAGGATAAAAAGAAACAAAACAGAGATAAAAATTCTCATGAGAAAAATAAAAAGTCCGACAAAAAGCAGAAGCAAAAAAATAAAACGGACAAGAAGAACGAGGAGAAGCAGAAGAAAAAAGATGCTCAAAAAGATGAGAAGAAAAAGAAGCAAGAGCAGAAGAAACAAGAGCAAGAGAAGAAAAAGAACAAAGCTAAAGAGTTAAAAGATAAAAACTCAAAAGCTAAATCTCATAAGCCTCAAAATATGAAGCAGATGAAGATGAGTAAGGAAGAGGAGAAAAAGTGGCTGAAAAAACTACAAAAAAACCAAAGCACTTTTCTCTACAGACTCAACAAAACAAACAAACTAGAGGAGAATAGCGATGAAAAACCTTGGTAAAATAGTACTTTTTTTACTACTATTAACAACTACAATTTTTGCGAGTGTGAGTGCAAAAGTAAGTCCGAGTGTGGTGTATGAGGGTGAGACTGCTACTTATATGCTAAGCATGAGAGGAAGTGATATACAAAAGCCGACTCTTAGTGATATATGTGGCAATGACATTACATCAACAGGTTCACAAACAAGTATCCAGTCTATCAATGGAAACTACTCAAAAACTTATACACTTACTTATGAGTTTACACCTACAAAGAGTTGTGTTATTCCTGCTGTTGCGGTAAATGTTGATGGAAAGATAGAGAAGTCAAATAGTATAAATCTTCGTGTGAAAAAGATGCAACGCGATCCAAACGCCGACTTTACTCTTACACTTAAAGCGAACAAAAAAGAGCTTTATGTCGGTGAGCCTTTTAGACTTACACTTCTGCTGAAGCAGAAAAAAGATGCACAGGCAGTTGATAATAAATTTATAGCTCCTACATTTGATGGTTTTTGGAAAAAGGCAGAGAGCAAACCAGAAAGAAGTGATGATGGTGAGTTTATCACTACAAAAGTACTCTACACATTAGCACCACAAAGAGCTGGAAAGCTTACACTTCATCCTGCAAAACTTAAAATTGCTACGAGAGTTGGAGGCAATAGTTGGAATACATTTGCGCCTCAAGTACGTTGGAGAACTTATATCTCAAATAGTGTAGAAATTCTTGCCAAAGTATTGCCAAATAATCTGAAATTAATCGGAAATTTCACAATAAATGCAGTGGCACAAAAAAGAGTAGTGCATCCAAATGAGGCAGTAAATGTAACAATAGAAGTCAAAGGTGATGGAAACTTAGAGGATATAGAGAATTTTAAACCCTATATAGATGGTGTCAATGTTTTTGATGAGAAGATAGAGATAAAAGGGAATACTCTTCATCAAAAGTTAGTTTTTGTAGGAGATAAAGATTTCACTATTCCTGCATTTAAAATACTCTATTTTGATCCAGTAACGAAAAAGATAAAAAAGATAAAAACAGAGCCTATTGAGATAAAAGTAAGAGGTGCTGCTAAAACTACAGCCCCTCTTAAAGTAACAAGAGATACTACTACTCAGAGTAGTGATTTGACATCACCACTTCCTACTCAAAAAATTGTTGTTGCAAAAAACAACTACTGGTATATTGCTTTTGCGTTTCTCTCAGGCTTACTTATCGGTGTAATACTTATGCTTTTTAAACCGAAATTTGGCAAAGAAAAAGTTAAAAAGTTTAATCCAAAAGATAAAAAACTTTTACTTATCAAACTCTTACCATATAGGGATGAGGATGAAGATGTTGCTAAAGTTGTCAAAGTTTTAGAGGGCAATATCTATGGGAAGAGTCAGGAGAGCCTTGATAAAAAACTTTTAAAAGAGTTGATTAAACGCTACAATCTCGTTTAGTTGAGAATATCGTGAAGCTTGTTAGCGTCTTCCATCTCCTGATGGACTCTCTGCCAGTCATCATTTTCTATCGCACTTTTTAGTTGATTAAGCTCCTCTTGAAAGATAGTGATAGACTCTAAAAGGTTGGTTTTATTTTGTCTAAAAATATCCTCCCACATATAAGGCGAACTCTTCGCTAAACGACTCATAGAACGGTAGCCTCCAGCTGCGAGGGCTAAAATGTTATGCTTGTTCTCTTGACGCATAACGGTGTTCGCTATTGCATAAGAGACTGCGTGAGGCATATGAGAGATAAACGCAGCATGACGATCATGTTCGCGCGCATGCATATATGTCTTTCTCATTTTAAGCGATTTAAAAATCTTTTTTGCTACATCTGCTTGATGTTTGCCACTCTCTTCAAGGTCACAAAGAACTACAACTTTATCTTCATAAAGAGCTTCGACTGCTGCAAGTGGACCGAAGTTTTCTGTTCCTGTCATGGGGTGTGCTGCTACGAAGTTTTTTCGTATAACTGCTGGAACACTCTCTACTATTTTCTCTTTAGTGCTTCCAAGGTCGATGATCGTAGTAGTTTCACTTATATCAGTTAGCTCTTTGAGTGTAGCGATAAGCCCATCGACTGGAATTGCGAGAAATATTACATCGCATTTTTCAACTTCTGCAAAGGTTGCGATGGAATCTACCAGTCCAAGCTCTAGTGCTTGAGATGTATGCTTTTTATTAAGGTCATACCCAACTATATGTGTTATGTAATTTTGCTGTTTAAGGCTAAGTGCAAGTGAACCACCCATAAGTCCTAAACCAATAATAGCTATTGTCATATTCAATCTCTTAGTTAATTTACGAAATTATACTCAATTTACCCTAGATTAACCTCATAATGGGTAAAATCTTTTCTTATATTTAACTATGGAATTTTAATGAAATTATTTATCACACTCTTTTTAGCTCTTCTTTTTTCACTCCCTCTTTTTGCACAAAAAATAAAACATATTAATTATGTTGGATTAGTTCATATTTCTAAACCTGTTGCTCTACGTATGCTTGACTTTGAAGCGGGTGATGATGTCTCCAAGGAGATGATAGATAGAGCTATTAAAACATACTTTAAACAGGGCTATTTTAATGATGTATGGGTTGAACTAAATGATACAACACTTACCTTTTATTTTAAAGAAAAAGCGATTATTTCCAAGGTGGAGCTAAAAGGTTGGAAAGAAAATGATGAGGACATTAAAAAGAGTGTTGTTCGGATAAAAAAAGGGACACTTTATGATGAGAAAGTACTTGAAGATGCAAAAAAAAGAATTATAGAAGCAATCTCTCAAGAGGGAAAAATAGATTCAGTTGTTGAGATACAGACTGATTACCTTAAAAATGGAAGTATTAAAGTTACTTTTGTGGTTAATGAGGGTGAAGAAATTATCATTAAAAAATTACAATACAGTGGTGTTTATGGCTTAGATAGTGATGATTTCAATAGTGTGATTGCAAATAAACAGCACCAATTTATGGGCTGGTTTTATGGTCGAAATGATGGAAAAATGTCTCTTCGTGATTTAGAGTATGATAACCTTAGAATTCGTGACTACTATATGCAGCATGGTTATTTAGATGCTAAAGTAGCAGCACCTTTTGTTCGTGTGAATTTTAATCACTATACGGCAGATATGAGTTATCAGATAAAAGAGGGTAAACCATATAAAATAAGTAAAATATCGCTATCCCAATCTAAAAAAGTTATAGATGAAGCTATTTTACGAAAACAGATAAAACTTAAAAAGGGTGAACTCTTTAATATAAAAACCTTTAGAAGTGATGCTGAGCATATAAAAACTATTATTGCAGATAAGAGTTATGCCTTTGTGCAGGTAGTTCCTGATTTAAAGAAAAATAAAAAAGATCATACAGTAGAAGTTGTTTTTAGAATTACACCAGGTGAAAAAGTAAGAATCCGTGATGTTGTAATCTCTGGTAATACAAGAACACTTGATAGAATTATCCGTCGTGAACTCTACCTCGGTCCTGGTGATATGTACTCCCTTACAGATTTAAGAGATTCTCGTAATGCTCTTGGGCGTCTAGGTTTCTTTGATGGAACTACCATAGAAGAGAAACGTGTGAACAACCATGCCATGGATCTTGTTGTTAAGGTTAAAGAGGCACCAACTGGAAATATTCAGTTAGGGGGTGGTTATGGATCGTATGGTGGTATTCTTCTTAGTATTGGTGTTAATGATAGAAATGTATGGGGTTCTGGTATAAATGTAGGTGTAAAAGCTGAAAAATCTCAGACTAATGAGTCTTATTCGTTTAATATTGCTAACCCTAGACTTAATGATAGTGACTTTAGTGGCAATTTTTCTATTTATCACTCTGCATATGATTATGATGATTACAGTGTTTTAACTGATGGTATCAGTATTGGAGTAGGGCATAGATTTTCACGTTTTATTAGTGGATATATAGGTTATGGATTTTCGGGAAATTCATATATATTTGATAGTACTATTGATTTAACAACTACAGATACTTTCTATTTTGAAGATTACACAAAAAGTGGTGTAACTGTAAGTGCAAAATGGGATAATACAGATGACTTTTATCTTCCTCGCCAAGGTTTTGAACTCTCTCAAAGTTTTGAAAAAACAGGTATTGGGGCAACAGCAAATTTTCTAAAATCTAGAACAAATTTTGGAAAATATGCAGGTCTAGAGAGTCTACTTGGTTTTGATGCTATTTTTAGATATAAGGCTCGTTTAAATGTTATAGTAGATACAGGATATATTCCATTAGCAGAGAAGTTCTATATGGGTGGTATAGGAAGTGTTAGAGGATATGAGTCTAACTCTCTCTCTCCTACTATAGTAGATGATGGTGGCACTATCCGTCGTGTTGGTGGAGAAAAAACATTTTCTAATTCACTGGAACTTAGTATGCCTCTTATTCCAAAAGCAAAGATGCGTTTGGTGACTTTTGCAGACTGGGGATTTATTGGTGATAGTTCTATTTCTGAAATATCTCGTGGTGGTTATGGTGCAGGTATTGAGTGGTTTTCTCCAGTTGGACCTATTCAGTTGATGTTTGCAAAACCACTCAATGAGCAAGTAGGTGATAAACCATCAAGCTTTGAGTTTACAATGGGACAGAGATTTTAAGAAAGAATCTCTTACACCTAATTACTTAGCTAAAAATGATCTGAAACTTCTTAGTAGGGAGTGTAAGTTTTTCTACATTATCTTTTGCAATATATAAGTTATTTTCAGAACTTACTTCCAGTACACCATCTTTAAGGAATAAATCAAAATCAATATTTCGAGGTCTATGGCTTAGAAGAGAGATACTCAATGAAAGTAAATAGCTAAGAACTTCTGTTGTTGTTTGATCAGGAAGAAGCATCTTATATTTTTCGAGATGAGAAGATGCCGGAAGTTTGTTTTTTGCATATTTAGAAAGAGTAGCTATAAGTGTTATACTTCTATGTGAAAATCCATACTCTAACGCATTTTGAATAAGATAATAGCTATGCTTATTTTGCGAGAAAAAGTGCAGATTACCTCCCGTTGGATAGAGTTTTGCGGCAAGTGCTAACTCATATCTGAAGCACTTATCTATCTTAAAGTACTCAGATGTAAGATCAAAAAGTTTTTTGCTGAGTGTTGTTAATTGTGTAGAAAAAGATGTGTCAGGAACATGTGCATCTAGTAGATATTTTATAGAAGTATTATAGTTATGTGGAAACCTATGTTTGTTATTACGAAGTAAATCAGCAAGATAAACACCTTCCCGTACTCCTACACCACTAGTAATAATTGAGGAGAGAGCGATACGCTTCATCAAACGCTGAAGTATAAGTGTACCAGGCTTTATGACATCAAAGCGATTCTTTTTTATACCTAGTGCAAGTAACTCTTCACTACTCTGTGCTTGTAGTAGTGTATCTATATACTCAATAAATATTTTAGGAGAGATTTCATATCCATGAATTTTATTTAAGGGATAGCCTTCTCTTTGCATAATAGCAGTAGCAATAGCACGAAAAGTTCCACCAATACCTATAAGTGTCGTAATATTTTTTATTTTTAAACTATCCAGTTGGGCATCAATATATGTTGTCGCACCCTCTAAGTCTTTTCTTTCACAGAAAAGCTCCTTTAATCGTACTGTACCGAGTTTAAGTGAGAGAGTATTTGTAACACTCTCTTCATTAATGATAGAGAACTCTGTAGAGCCACCACCAATATCTACAGTAAGTGCATTGTTTTGCTTTTTAAGTAGGTTTGCACAAGCGATACCACCGAAGTATGCCTCTTTTTCTCCACTAATTATTTTAATATTTATCTTGAGCTTTTCTTTTACTTTTTGAATGAACTCTTTTTTATTTGGAGCATCACGAAGAGCAGAAGTCGCTACGCAAAGAAGTTTTCTAACTTTAAAAGATTGACAAATAGTAAGAAAATTTGCTAGTGCATCAAATGTACGTGCCATAGGTTCTTTTTGAAGATTACCCTCAAATTTATAAGCATTTTGAGAGATTCTTGCCTTACTTCTCTCTTCATGAAGAAGATGAAAAGCATAACGAGAAGTTTTCTCATATACAACCATTCTAACAGAGTTAGAGCCTATATCTATGACAGCAACTCTCTTAGACACTGTTACTCTTCCATATCTAAGTTTTTAGCTTTAAACTGAAGCTCTGCGATGGACTCAACATTATCCTTGTCAGGGACTATACAGTCAACAGGACAGACTGAGATACAAGCAGGTTCATCATAAATACCTACACACTCTATACAGCGATCAGGATCAATATAGTAGATAGGATCTCCCTCTTCTATAGCTATTGTTGGACACTCTTCTCTACAAGCATCGCATGCTATACATTCATCATTTATTATTAGTGCCATTAAAAAACCTTAAATTTTATATTTATTACTTTCAGTGCCCGATTTATAACAAAATTAAGCTTCAGTACTTTTTAAATAGCCTAGTTATTTTGAGGAATGATGCAAGATAGCTTTGAGTTGAGTTGTAAAGAAGCTATTGTTCCATCAATACCATCTTCTCGGTTTTTTAGTTCTATCTTTGCACCGAGTGCATCTGCTGCACTTTTAGCAAGAAAAAGACCTAGCCCAACACCCTGTTTATTCCCTTGGCGTTTAAATGGAGCAAAGAGATCTACACTATCATCAATACCACACCCCTCGTCAATAACTTCAATGATAAGTCCAAAATCTCCTAAAGAACTTCTAAGTGTAACCGACTTCTCTTTTGGTGTGAACTTCAGAGCATTTTGTAAAAAATTCTGTATAATCTGATTTAGAAGACTGACCTGTAGTGTAGCCATATAGCCATTAGGCTCAAAACTCATATGTAGTTCTTTACTCTCATTACTGGCAAGTAGTTTAAAGTCATCTGCTTTTTGTTTAAGGATTTGGATTACATCTACTTCCACAGGTTTATCAAGCTGTGCTCCTTCTTGACGACCTATATTTAAGATATTAGATACGATGATATTCATCTCATCTATGGTCTTATTTGTCACATTAAGTGCTTCTATATACTCTTGGGGAGAGCGTTTTTTTATAAGTGTCACTTGGTTTTTGAGTTTAATAACTGCTAGTGGCGTTTTAAGCTCATGAGCTGTCCCTATAAAGAGCTCTTTTTGGTACTTTACAAAGTTTTGAATCCGGGCTATAAGATGGTTTATTGTTTCCCCGAGAGGTTCAAACTCTGTAGGTAGTGCTTTTGTATTGATTGGTTTAATAAAATGCTCATTCATATTGGCAAGTTTAGCATTTAATATTTTCAGTGGTCGTACAAGCATCTTTGAAAGTGCTATAGCATATGCAAGGATCAGGATAGATCCAGCGATATTAATAATAAATATATATTTTAAAATCTTATTCAAGAGCTTTTTTGTCTGTGTAATCTGTTTAGTTAGCTTAAGGTAAATACCCTTACTTGCCTTAAACGGGTATATAAGTGTAAGATATGTATGTTTGTTCCGTGTAGTCTGATAGCTAGATACTTCTATATTTGTATTGTTGATAGTTAGTATTTCGATGTTTAGAGAGAGCATATTACCAGTCATTAACTCTTCTTGTTTATAAATTGATTTATTTTCAACAATATTTTTTGCATAATGCTCAAGCTCAAGACTTTTATCATCAATAATAGATTTTTCAATAAAAAAATAGAGTATAGAAGAGAATATTAAAATTAAAGATATAGAAGAGATAAGGAGTTGAATAAGAAAATTTTTACGTATACTTCGCTGTGATAACATAAGGTACCTTATAAATAAAAAAGCAATTCACCCAAAGAAGGGTGAAAAAGAGGTTAGTTTATCTCTTTTGGAAAACAAAATCTATAACCACGACGACGTACAGTCTCGATAGTTGTAATCCCTAATGGCTTATCCATTTTTTGTCTAATTTGATTTATCGCAACTTCGATTACATTTGGAGTAACGAGTTCTGGCTCTTCCCAAATTGCGTCAAGAAGTTGTTCTTTAGAAACAATTTGATCACGGTGACGTGCAAGGTGAGTTAGAACTTCAAAAGGTTTTCCTTTAAGCTCTATCTCTTTCTCTTTATAAGTGATTTTTTCTTCTTCAGGATTGATAGTTAAGTCTTCAATTTCGATGATGTTTGATCCACCAAAACGCAGTTGTGCTTCAATTCTAGCTATGAGAACATCAAAATCAAAAGGTTTTCTAATGTAATCATCAGCACCTGAACGAAGAGCTTCTATTTCGCTTTGACTATCATCACGAGCAGAGATAACAACTATCTTAGTTTTAGGTGTTTTTGACTTGATATCACCGATGATATCAACTGAATTACCATCAGGTAACATCCAGTCCATAAGAACTAAATCATAGTTACGAATGTCAAGATAGTACTCACCATCTTTAAGTGTCTCTACTACATCACTCTGATAACCGAACTCTTTTAGCCCTTCAGCAAGCATTTTGTTTAATGTAACTTCATCTTCAATAATAAGAATACGCATTTATAATTTCCTAGTAAGTAAATATTTGTGAAATGATAGCGTAACTTTAGGTTACTTTAAAGTTTTTTTCAATTTTCTTTAAAAAAAAGTGAAGTTTGGATTAAGAATTGAAGCTGTAGTTTTCACTTAAACTCACCTTGCAATTAGGCATAATGGAGGGTTTTGTTATTTTTAAAAAGAGTTTCTCTATTTTCGGGAAATCTTTTTTGAGTTGTAATGCAAGAGTGCTTAATGCCTCTTCAAGAAGTAAAAACTCTTTTTCAATCATAATAGACTCTATAAGTGCAGATACTTCCGCATAGTTTATAAAATCATCTTTGTAGTTATACTCTATAGTAAGATTGATGATAACATCTTGAGGAGTAGTGCGTTCAAAGTCTAAAATCCCAATAATAGTTTGGAACTTTAAATCTTCAATATGTATAGTCATTATACTACGGCTTTCTCTTGACCACTAAAGAGACGAACGATATTTGGAATATGTTTATAAAATAGCACTAATACTATAAGAACAACAGGAGCATGAGCCATAGCAGGGTGGATATAGAAGCTAGAGATGAGGAGTGCTAAAACGCCACTAAGAGAAGAGAGTGAAGATATTTTAACACTCTTAGCTAAAACTCCCCAAACAACAAGTGCGATAACTGTTTCAAATGGTAACATAAACATCATAACACCCATACCAGTAGCGATACCTTTACCACCTTCTAAGCCGAGATATGGAGAGAAGCAGTGACCAAGAACGGCGATAACAGCGATACCCCAAAGTGTAGCTTCACTAAGACCTATGAAGTAAGCAACTAGAAGAACTGTGACACCTTTAAGTGCATCAAGCACAAGTGTTGCGATACCGAGTTTCTTCGCTAATGCAGGGTTACTCTCTTTGACAACGCGAAGAACATTAGTCGCACCTATACTGCCACTTCCACTCGCTTTGACATCAACACCAGCAAATTTTTTCGCCAAAAGCAGACCAAAAGGAATACCACCTATCAAGTATGCAGCTATAAAAAACTGTATGTTTGTGTTAAATAAAAAGTCCATAAATTTCCTTAAATCGTTTTATGATGACATTCTACCCTCTCTATATTAATAAGTAGCTAAATTTTTTTGGTATAATCACATAATTATAAAAATAGGATGATTTTGTGAACTTTACAAACGAAGAATTAAAAGTAAAAATTGATGCTTTAAAAGAGAAGTTGGATGTAACTGTAGTCGCTCACTTCTATCAACGCGATGAAGTTTTTGAAGTTGGTGATATTACAGGTGACTCTTTAGAACTTGCTATAAAGACAAGAGACAATGATGCTGCATTTGTACTCTTCTGTGGTGTTGCTTTTATGGGGCAGAGTGTAAAGGTTCTCTCTCCTCATAAACGCGTCGTTATGCCTAAGATGGCTTGTTGCGCTATGGCGAAGATGATAGATGGGATGATGTTTG
>JALUKS010000091.1 GCA_027056465.1 Sulfurimonas sp. | reverse complement strand
CAATTTTACTACCTTTTCTGTGGTTAGATTTTGGAAGTAGAATTTTAGCATTTAACCTCTTCAAATCTAAATTTACAATTTTATTTTTCTGATTTCTCAAAAATTGCACTTCAGGTTTTAATTTTGGCAATAAAGTATATAGTTAGTCCTAAAAAACCCGATTCTCATTTTCAGTATCTACAAAAATGTAAGCACTAAATTGAGTCCTATAATTATAAAGAGATTACTTATCTGCTATAATAGCACTAATGAATAATAAAGAGATAAAAAAGATTGCGATAGTAAGGCTCTCAGCACTTGGGGATATTGTCAATAGTGCTGTAGTTTTACAGTTTATAAAAGCATTTGACCCTGAAATAGAAATCACTTGGATAACGGAAGAGGTGTTCGCTCCCATACTCTCTCATGTAGCAGAGATAGAGCAAGTAGAGTCTCTTAATCTAAAAGCATTGAAAAAGGAGAAGAGTCTCTCTCTGCTCCTTGCAAATATTAACAGACTCAAAGCATTAGGAGATTTTGACCTCGTTATAGATATGCAGGGGCTTCTAAAGTCAGCTCTTGTGAGTAAATTTCTCGGTAAAAAACGCCACGGTTTTGATAAAAACTCTATACGAGAGTCCATAGCCTCCTGTTTTTATAGTAGCACTTCTGCTATCAGTTATGAGAGTAGTGTCGTGAAACGCAATGCTTTTGTGATTGGAGATGCTCTTGGGTTTGAGATTAGCGACTCTATGCTTCTCACAAAAAAAGCTATCTTTCCTCTCACAAAAACTTTCACTCACTCTAGTAGCAAGAGACAAGTTGCGTTTGTCATAGGTGCATCATGGGCATCGAAGATATACCCTAAAGAGCTTCTAGTCGAAGTGATAGAAGGAATCAGAGAGGATTGCCATATCATCTGGGGAAGTGAGGCTGAAAGAGAGTCTGCAAAGTGGCTATGTAAAGAGACCTCTTTTGCCAAACTCGCCCCAAAACTCACACTCTGCACCCTCACAGACTTTATATCGAGTATGGACTTACTTATCGGCAATGATACTGGACCCACACATATGGCATGGGCGCAAAATATCCCCTCTATCACTCTTTTTGGTCCAACAAATGAGCGTATGATTTTTCCCACTTCTAAAAATATTTACCTCAACTCTCCCTCAAAAGTGGATATCTTAAAGATAAATAAGAAGGACTTCTCCATCAAAGAGATACCACCTACAGAGATTATAAAAAAAGCAAAGGAGCTTCTCTATGGGCTTTAAACTACTACTGATTTTAGAAAAAATTCTTATGGCACTTCCTCATAAGGTAAGAAAAGGTTTTTTTACTCTACTAGCTTCTATTGGCTACTATGCCTCTAAAAGACATCGCAAGATTGTCAAGCAAAATCTACACTTTTTATTTGGCGATACGATGAGTGAAGAGGAGATAAAGAGCATCACAAAGTACAGTTTTAAAAACCTACTTTTAAACTTTCTCCATGTTATGGAGCTACGAAATATCTCACGAGAAGAGCTAGAGAGTAAAATCACTATACAAAACAGAGAAGTAGTTGAGCGAGTCCATGCAGAGGGTAGGGCAGTAATCTATATAACGGCACACTACTCCTCATGGGAGTTAGCTGGAGCATCACTTGGGGCTTTTGTAGAGCCTCTTGGAGCTGTCTATAAGAGGATGAAAAATAGAGAGTATGAAGAGTGGTTACTAGAGGGGCGTGCTAAATTTGGCAATACAAACTTAGAGAAGAACAATGTTGTTAAACCCCTTATTAAACTTCTCAAAGCAAAAAAAGCAAGTGCGCTCTTAATAGATACAAATATCTCTACAAAAGAGGGTATCCTTGTTGACTTTATGGGTAAAAAAATTCGCCAAACATATACTCCAGCCTATCTTGCTCGTAAATTTAATGCAGCTATCATCCCTGGGATTATTCGAACGGATGATGAAGAGAACTACACGCTCACGCTTTTTGATGAGATACCTGTTGTAAAAACTGATGATGCTGATGCTGATATTTTACAAGCGACACAGCTACAAGCAAATTGGCTCGCTTCGCTTATACGAAAAGAGCCAAAGTTTTGGTTCTGGTTGCATCGTCGCTTTAAAACAGATTATCCTGAAATTTACAGTTGAGTCAAAGAGTGTATAGTATCACACTCCTTAGTGCGTGCCTCAAAAAGTTTCAAAATTGTAAGAAAAAATGCAGTAATTGCAGGTCCTAAAATCATCCCCCAAAATCCAAATGTCGTAAGCCCAGCGATAATTGCAAAGAAGATAAGCATCTCATTCATCTTCGCACCATTCTCTTTAAGCAGACGATGATTTATATCTTTGATGATAAGAGGCTTCACAAATGTATCTGCGATGATAGAGATAACCACGATAGAGTATATAGCGATAAAGAGAGCATCTGTTTCATTACCTAGAGAAAACTCATAAATCATAAAGGGCAACCACATCAAGATACCCCCAACAACAGGAACAAGAGAAGCAAAACCATACATAATGCCAAAGAGTAAACCGTTATAACCGAGATAAGAGATAGCTGCTCCAAAGAGGAGTCCCTCAAACATTGCCGTAGCGATGATAGAGTAAAAAACAACACTCATCACCCCTGAAACTTCCTCGATAAGCATACTGCTCTCAGTAACAGACATATGCACTACTCTCTTCAAAAAGTCAATCATACTCCTTCCATTATACTGCACAAAGAAGTAAAAGACCACTATCAAAAAAGCATTCTTTAAAAATCCTGCACTAAAAACGCCAACCTTTCCTGCGATAGAGAGTGTTTGAGAAGTAAGAGTTGTAATATCCAAGCCTTTTATACTATCTGCAAGATAGGGTTTCAAGAAGAGGAGATAAGAGGGAGGGTTCACTACAAAATCTCGAATATGATTCTCAACAAGTTGTAAAATATCACTATTGAGTGTATTGAGTTTTATCGTTAGAGTAGTAAGAAAATAGCCCAGAGGTGCAAAGAAGAGAGTAGCAAGAAGCAGACTAGAGATCAAAGATGCTAAGAGTCTCCCCTTGAAATAACTCTCTAATCTATTTTGAATAGCAGAAGTAGAGACTGCTAAAAGTGCTGCAATCGTAATCACAAGAAGAAAAGGGGCATAGAGAAGATACATCCAGTAGAGTGCCGTTACAAAGAGTGCTGCGATAAAGTATTGTGGTTTCATCTAAAAAAGTGTCCCATCGGCGTTTACATACTCCATATTGAGTATATCATAAGTGGCACGAGTGGCACGGCGACCTTTTGCCGTACGCTCTAAATAGCCATTTGCTATAAGATAAGGTTCTAGTACATCTTCTACTGTTCCCTCATCTTCACTTAGTGATGCAGCGATAGAGCTAAGACCCATTGCCCTTCCCTTAGCACCCACTAAAAGATGGAGTAAACGCAAGTCCATCTCATCAAATCCATGCGAGTTGATACCAAGCTCATTAAGAGCATATTTTGTCCGATTATGGTTGATATTTTCATCCTCTGCTACTTCTGCAAAATCTCTTACACGTCGCAGTAAACGTAGTGCTATACGAGGAGTTCCACGACTCCGTTTTGCTATCTCCATAGAGGCCTCTTTAACAATCTCGCGTTCTAGTTTGTTTGATGCTTGCGTGATGATTTTGGAGAGCTCTTCAGATGTGTAGAACTGCATACGAAAACTCATACCAAATCTATCTCTCAAGGGATTAGAGAGCATCCCTGCCCTCGTAGTTGCCCCTATAAGAGTAAAACGTGGTAGGTCGATTTTGACAGTTTGTGCAGCAGGACCACTCCCTATGATAATGTCGATACGATAATCTTCCATAGAGGAGTAGAGTATCTCTTCAACAGCAGGAGAGAGTCGATGAATCTCATCTATAAAGAGAATATCCCCCTCCTCCAAGTTTGTCAAAATCGCTGCTAAATCACCACTCTTCTCTATCATCGGTGCAGCAGTGACTTTGATGTTGGTATTCATCTCATTTGCAATGATAAGAGCAAGTGTAGTTTTCCCAAGCCCAGGAGGTCCATAGAAGAGGACATGATCAAGTGCTTCATCGCGTTTCTTACTCGCTTCTATAAATACACCAAGATTTTTTTTAATCTGCTCTTGCCCTATATATTCACTCCAAGCATCAGGTCGAAGAGTAACTTCACTGCTCTCCTCTTCCATGTTAAAAGTCTCTATCTCTACTAATCTATCATCCATCATTTACTATTCTCATAATACTCTTTATATTCATAATAACTTTTTTTACAATTCTCTTGATCACCCATCTGTTCACATTTTTGAGAGAAATTACTTTGTAATGTGTCGTACATTACTTCTTTAATGGAACACCCTGCAAAAAACATCAAACTACTAATAAGTATGAATTTCACTAGGGAACTCTTTGATTTTAACTTCATCCGCATAAGTAGCGACTGCTTCACGAACTAAAGATGCCCCATCCATATATTTTTTAACAAACTTAGGAGTAAATGCTTCAAAAAGCCCTAACATATCTGAAAAAACTAGCACTTGACCATCTACATCTTTTCCAGCACCAATACCAATAACAGGAACTAGAACAGACTCTGCAACTTCTTTAGCTACATCAGCTTTTACACCCTCGATAACCATACAAAATGCTCCAGCTTTCTCAACAGCTTGTGCATCTTTTATGAGCTGTTTTTTCTCTTGTTCAGTTTT
The DNA here is from genome assembly GCA_027056465.1 of Sulfurimonas sp. Lineage (GTDB taxonomy): Bacteria > Campylobacterota > Campylobacteria > Campylobacterales > Sulfurimonadaceae > Sulfurimonas. The sequence continues at coordinate 6,277 of JALUKS010000091.1, read as the reverse complement.
ACCTTTAACCTTGTATCCACCCTCACTACGAACAGATTGAGGGAGTAGCCCAATGTGCCCACATACAGCTATACCATTTTGTGTAAGATGTTCAACAATAAAAGCTTTATCTTTGCCGCCCTCTATTTTTACACAGTCGGCTTGTGTCTCTTGAAACATCTTTATCGCATTTTTAAGGGCAGACTTTTTATCTACATAACTGCCAAAAGGCATATCAGCCACCACAAAACTTTCAGGTGCACCAGCACATACAGCGTTCACATGATAAATCATCTGCTCTAGGGTTGCACTAATCGTGTCACTTTTTCCTGCAAAACTCATATTTAAAGAGTCTCCTACTAAAATCATATCTGCACTCTCACTCAAAAGTGTTGCAAATAGTGCATCATAGGCAGTTATCATTACTAAGGGCTTCTGCCCTTTTCTCTTTTTTATAGATGAAATACTCAATTTTTTGCTCATTTAAAACTCTTTACTTATAATATAAAAGGTATTTTAACTAAATATTGCTATAATTTGCACTATATAGGAGAATTTGTTCATGGGCGTAAGAAGCGATTTAGATGCTGACTTTGATTTTGAAATAGTGGATGAATTTTTAGACCACTACTCAATGATGGTTGAAAGCATGGAAGTGATGATAATAGACCTTTCTAAAATCAATAATTATGATAGAAGTGTGAATGAACTTTTTCGTGTATTTCACAATATAAAATCTGCAGCAGGTTATCTTAAAATCGTACCTATGGCAAAACTTGCCTCTTTTGTAGAGGATGAACTTGAGTCCTTACGAGCAGCAAAGCCACCCGTAAATGAAGAAACTATCAACTGGCTCTTAGACATTAGTGATATGTTTGCCTCATGGCAAGATGATCTCAAACTTGATAATGAGCTTAATAAGCTCAGATACTCTTTACTTAAAATCCCAGACTTGGAAAAACGAACTTGAAAAATTTAGTAGCATATATTACCTCTGGATACCCAGAAAAATCTTTTAGCATAGACTTAGCACTTGCCTTAGGCGAAAATGGTGTTGATACCTTAGAGTTTGGTGTTCCATTCTCCGACCCTGTGGCAGATGGTCCACTTATAGAAAAAGCCAATCATAAAGCACTAGAACTAGGCTTTAAATTTAGTGATTTAATAGAGATCTCAAAAGTTGTTGCCCCTAAAGTAGATACACTTTGGATGGGTTACTTTAACAGCTTTTACCAACAAGATATGCAGAAGCTACTGCCACTCGCACAAGAGCTAGGTGTCCACGGACTTATCATCCCAGACCTACCACATGAAGAGGCACTTCTCTATAGAGAATTATTTGAAGCCAACTCTCTTGCCAATATCTCTTTTGTAGCACCTACCGACTCCAAAGAACGCATAAGAGAGGTAGTAACTCATGCCAAAAAGTTCATCTATATGGTAGCCTATACGGGTATAACTGGTTCAGGAAAAGCTGAAGATCTACAGCCATTTTTGCAAGATATAAAGAGTTACTCACAAACACCTGTTTATGTAGGTTTTGGTGTCAATGCTAAAACTGCAAAAGAGAAAGTAAAAGGGGCTGATGGTGTTATTGTCGGAAGTGCTTTTATAGATATTTTGCTACAAGAAGAACTTACTCACTCTCAAAAAATCACTCGTTGTAGTGAACTTGCAAAGATTATAAAAGAAGAGATTAATTCGTAGATAGATAAAGAAAGAAGGAAGATAGCTTTACAAGCATAAAGCTTGTAAAGCTAGAAGAGGGAGAGACTCTTTAGAGTTTCTCTGCTTCTTGAACGTCATAAAGAATGTCATCCATTGGGTGTCTATACATTGGCATTGCAAGACGTTTTTCATCAAGTACATGACCGATGAAACCGATACTACGACCAACGATAAAGAATGCGTTTAGTGTACCAGACTCAATAAATTCATTGATTTCAGCTTCACTATAACCTAATGCTCTCCACATATCTACCATTAAGATACCGATAGTACCATCAACGTTTAAGATAAGGTTCTCTTTTTTACTTGTAGTAAGAGCTTCAACAGTTCTTGCATAGTCAAGTAATGGAGTTGCTGGGAAGTGTTCAGCAGCAAAGTTCATAAGACCAGTTACACGTAAATCTGGGTTTTTGAGAGACTTGATACGGTGACCGATTCCTGGAATTGGCACACCTTCGCCTTTCATATACTTTAAGAAAGCTTTAGGGTCAAGGTTGTTATCATCTGCATGTTTGAAGTACTTCGCCGCACCATCAATAGCACCACCAAAACGTGGACCGATAGTTAAAAGACCAGTTACAAGAGCTTCTACTACAGATTTACCTGCACGAGCAGTCACTTTAGCATTGTGAGCACCTGAAACAGCTGGACCATGGTCAGCAACAGTTTTGATTACAGTCTCGATAAACTCAGTCGCCCATGTTGGGTACTGTTTTTTGAACCATAGAAGTGAAATAACATCACCGATACCTTTACCAGTGTCAGGAGTAGCAACACTAGAGATAGGGAAACCTGCATAAGTACACTCTTCACCACGGTCATCAGAGATAGTACAGATAAATTGTTTAGAGCGACGTACTTTTGGTACAAGACTTGTAGAAGGCTCAGGAATTTCACTGATTGTACCATCAGCTAACATATCTGTATAAACTTTGTTGATAGTAGCAGGAAGGTCATTAAATGATGCAGGAACATAGATACCAGCTTCAGCCATCGCCTTATTTTTTGCAGCAGCAGTTTCAGCATCAGCATTTGCACTTGCACCTGCGTGACCGAACTGTACACCTGTACTAAAGTGCTTAGCAATTGTACCAATACACCATGCGATAACTGGTTTTTTGATTTGACCATTCTTGATAGCTTCGATGATTTTGTACTCTTCAGTACCACCAACTTCACCAAGAAGAACCATATATTTAACTTCTGAATTTCTCTCCATTCTCAACATATTGTCAATAAAAACTGAACCAACAAATCTATCTCCACCGATAGCAACACCCTCAGCAATACCATCTGCGTTTATAGCGATAATGTTTGAAAGCTCGTTGAAAAGTCCACCTGAACGAGTTACAAGTCCACAAGAACCTGCACGGTGTAGTTTAGAGTTTACGATGTTCTCAATAGTTCCACCGATATTTGCGATTTTGAATGCACCTGGAGCGATTGCACCAACAGTTGCTGGCCCGATCACTGTAACACCTGCGTTTCTTGCAGTGTTATTCATCTTTCTAGCAAGTCTCTCAGGGATACCCTCAGCAGTAACCATGATAGAGCTAAATCCACCAAGTTCAATAGCTTCCATAGTTACATCATAAGCAGTTCTAAACGAACCGAAGTTCAGAAGAACATCAGCATTAGCATGCTCTTTTTTTGCAGCTGCAGTAGTTTTATAAAGAGGTATCATAACCTCATCAGGACCATAAAAGAATTTTTCAAACTTGTTTCCACTTGTTGGAGCAACGATAGCTGCTACAGATGGCGTTTTTCTCTGAATAGTGTAATCATAATCTAGCATTCTTTGAATAGCAGTTGTATTATTATTCCAAAAAATTGCTTGTGTGTCTTTAGTATATAATTTTTCCATTTTCTTCCCTTACTTCTCTAATGCCATACGAACGATGTCAGTAACATGCGTCTCAGGTCCATAAACTTCGATAGAAAGACCGAGTCTATCAGCAGCTTCTTTAATATCTCTTAAACCTTTTTCATAGTTTGGTCCACCACGGCGAACATAAATTTTCGTGTTATGCTCTTTCATCTTCTCTGCATTCTCTTCAAACGACTGAATAATACCAGTAAAAGTTTTTGCAACATCTGTAAAGTTTGCAATAGCTCCACCAATAATCATAATTTTGTCTTGACCTTTAGGATCTTTATGACGAGTCATTAAGTCGATGATAGTATCTGCATAAAATTTTGTCTCACTTGTAGTTGGACCACCAGAGTACTCACCATAGTTCGCAAGGTCAGCGATAGAACCACCATTTGCCTCAGCAAAGTCAGCAATAGTATCTGCATAAACAACAGAAGCACCACCACCAGCAACCATAGTCCAAACTCTACCCATAGGGCTAAGAATAGTAAGTTTTAGTGAAGCACCTGATTTGCTATCAGCATCTGCTATAGCTTTCTCTTCAGGAGATTGGTCTTCCATACCAAACGCAGTTGGATACTCAATATCTCCCCAAGTATCTTTCATCAGAAAACCAGCAGTATCATCAAGACGAGCAACGAGGTCTAAGATAGCCATTTCGTTGTTATCAAGCATAACGATAGGGTTAATTTCTAAGTATGCGAAGTTCATATCTCTGTAGAATTTAAAGAATGCAATAGCAAATGCTTCAAAAGTTCCTCTATTTTCAGCAGGAATATCAGCAGGAATATTTGCTCTAACAGCATGTTCCATATCTGCATCAGACATATCAATAGGCACAACTACTTCGTTAACCTTTTCGTCCCAACCCTCTTCAACTTCCATTCCACCCTCAGCAGACATATAAAGAACATCATCTTCACCAACACAAGTTGCAGAGATATAGTACTCTTGCTCTTGAGAGTGAGGAGTAAATGGCTCAATAATAAAGTGACTTAAAGTACCATGTTGTCCAGTTAAAAGTGTAGTTGTATGAGAAATCTTCTCATCTACCCACTTAGCTGCATCTGCTAAAGTAACATCACCTGGTTTATTTGTTTTGAAAAGAACTAGATCATTCTTTCCACGTTTACCAAATAACATATCTGGTTTTGCAACCAATGGTTCTTGTTTTAACCACTCAAAGCCATGTTCTTCAGCTTTTGCTAAAAGTTCAGCTCCACTTGTAACTAGAACTGATTTAAATCCATAATGGAATCCACTAAAATATTTTTCCCATTGTTTAGAAAAAAGTGCTTTACCGTCGTATTCACGTATCGCTTTTTGAGCCATAGAAACTCCCTGTTTTTAAGTTTAAGAGCATTCTAGCATAAAGTTATTAATAAAATATCTTTAGTTTATAGTTATGCTACAGGGATTTATCGATTGTTTATTTTAGTAACATTGGCTCTGTACACAGCTCTGCCACTGTAACGAATTGTAACATCACTACTATTTGTCTCTCTTACTTCTAGCTTTGTGAGTAAAACATCATTGCATTTTGAAATACCATAAAACCTTAGTCGTAATTGCATCTGTTTATCTGTCTTTACACAGTTAATATCTTTACTCTGTAGATTACGGGACAACTCTTTTGCAACTTGCATATCATAAGCAAAATGCTTTGATGGTTTTTCTATTACTCTATATAGCTCTTTATTGAAAAAGACCATTAATGTGTTTAAAATTAAAAATATGAGAGAGAAAATAAATACAATTTTATATTTTATTCTATACATTTTAAGTCTCACTCGGTATGAACTTATAAAAGAAGAGGCAGCCAAAGGGAGAGCAAGCATAAGATAAGGTGCAAAATGTTCTAAAGGCAAACTCTGTCTAAAAGAGAGTAGTAAAGAGAGAAGAAGTACAACGGTTGCGATACACCACATCAAATCTCTCTTGTGAGAAAAGTATCTCTTATAGAGTGTATAAAATATATAGATAAAGATAATAGGGGTAAAAATCGCACTATAGACACCTATTGCATCTAAGAAGTGTCCAGTAGGATAACCACCAATTTCAAAGCCATGTAAAAAAGCTGTAAGCAAACAAAGTGTTACCATATATATAGAGAGTCCTCTTTTTTTATGAACGAAGTAGTAAATAGAGAGGGCGATAAATAGATAGCTAAAACTTACATCTATAAAAGGATAAAAAAGGAGCAATACATTAAGGTATCTCTGTTTTATTCGTTTTTCTGCGTAGACAAAAAGAAGAAGAAAAAAGAGAAGTAAACCCGCACTATTTACAATCACAGCAGAGCTTATAGCACCAGGGAGTAGTAAAAAGATGACAAGAAACCAGATTCTATTTCTTGGAAGTGCTATATACTCTTTAGATATTTCATACATTAAAAATGCACTTAACATCTGTAAAAGTACCATTACAAAACGAAGCCCAAAATCATTTTGACCAAAAAAAGAGAGAGAAAGTTTGACTAAAAATTGTAAAAAAGAGGCTTTTCCATAGAGAATTTCAGCTTCACTATATGATATGGAGAGTTGTTCCATTTGAAACAGTAGTATAAATGCATCTACTCCAAGTATAAAAAAGAAGATGTATCGTTCTCTCATAATGCTAAAAAATTTCCTATGATCTCATGCCCATACTCACTCATAATTGATTCAGGATGAAACTGAACGCCATAAATAGCTTTAT
>JALUKS010000090.1 GCA_027056465.1 Sulfurimonas sp. | reverse complement strand
CTCTATCTCCATCGACTTATTTGCTGCAAGAATAGCAAGAGAGGCATCAAGAGCGATATGCTTCCCAAAACCCCATACATCAAAACTTCCTAAGTCACGAAGCTCAAAACGGGTGTGTGGTTCATTCTCTATGAGGATATACTCTATGCTCTTTATATCTTGTGAGGGGTAGAGCCACTCTGCATCGACACTACCAACTAAAGTAGAGAGAAAATCATCCTCTCCGTTGAGAACTCTGCATTCTGCTGCGTCGATAAATCTTCTATAAGAGTCGTAAAAACGCTCATAATTGTAGTCATAATACTCCATATGTTCTGGCTCTGCGTTTATAACAATGGCACAACTAGGGTTGGAGTTGAGAAAACTTCCATCACTCTCATCAGCTTCAAAGAGCATAATCTCTGTTTTATCATCATAGCGAACATTTGAACCAAAAGCCTTTGACTCTGCACCGATGATAGCTGAACCATCCATAATGGCTGTAAGTATTGCTGTCGTTGTACTCTTGCCATGCGCCCCAGCAACAGAGTAAACTTTTCTATCATCAAGGATTTTAAGAAGGGCCTCTCTACGAGCTAACACCTCTATACCCTTTGCATTTGCTGTGATGATTTCAGGATTGTCAGGGCGAATGATAGCAGAGTGTACTACCAAATCTTGATCACTTATAGCATCGCTAGAGTGGGGAATGGTTATCTGTATCCCCATCTCTGTGAGTTTTCGTGTTATTGGTGTCTCTTTGATGTCTGAACCACTTACCTCGTGACCCTTAAAGTGCATATACTGTGCAAGTCCAGATATACCAATACCACCGATACCTATAAAGTGAATCTTCATACTACGCCCCTTGTTGCGCATTGTCTAGCAATATTTGTGCCTCTTTTGTAAAGCCTGAAATATAAAAAGTCCCATTGGCTTGTGTTGTATCAATATCTGCAAACTTCTCCATAAAATCTTCAAGATCGATACCCTCGTTAGCTGCAAGATAGTGCAGTTTGAGTGACCATGAGAACTTATCATCATTTGTCATACCAGAGAGGACTTCAAGAAGTGCAGCCGCATCTTTAATCTGCCCAGCAGAGTAGTGTTCCATCGCATACTCATAGAGTGCACGAGTTGTTGCGAAGTCTTGGACTTCACTCATATCCATCTTGCGATGAGACTCTAGTGTATCTGTCAATTTTTCTAGTGCAAGGTCTAAGATGTTTGCATAGAAACCATTGAGTGTATCTTCATCAAATAGCTCATGAGCCTCTGCCTCTAAAACATAGAGCGATGCAATATCACTCTCCTGTTGCGCTTGTAATACCTTTGTCTTTAACTCTTCTACTTTATTCACCTAAACACTCCTTGATTCTTTGTAATGCATCTCTTGTTTTTGCTTCGCTCTCGACCAAAGCTATACGGATGTAGTCGATTGCAGGGTTTTCGCCACTACTGTTTTCTCGTGCTAAGAACTCCCCAGGGAGGACTTTTACATTGTACTTTTCATAAAGTTTTTTTGTAAACTCTAGGGCATTTGGCACTTTTATCCAGAGATAAAAAGTTGCTTCTGGTATCTCAGTACCTAGTATCTCTCTAGCTATTTTGAAGTTCGCCTTATAGACTTCACGAGAAGCACTCACATGCTTTTCATCACTCCAAGCCTCAGCTGCTGCACTTTGCAGTGGAAGAGGGCTAGCACATCCGACATAGGTACGGTACTTCATATACTCTGCTAATATCTTTTCATCTCCAGCGATAAAACCTGAACGCAGTCCTGGTGCTGAGGAGCGTTTGGAGATGGAGTTTATGACTAGAATATTTTTAAAAGTATTGTTGCCTACATGGGTAGATGCTTCTAGTAGTGATGGGGTTGGCTTACCTGTGTAAATCTCACTATAACACTCATCGTTAAGAAGTACAAAGTTGTGTTTGAGTGCGAGATATACCCATTCACCAAGCTCCTCTAAAGTGAGTGAACCTGTTGTTGGATTGTTTGGAGAGTTGAGGATAACGAGGTCACAAGTCGCTAACTCCTCCTCATCTATCTCTGGTTTAAAGTTGTTCTCTTGAGTAAGATTGAGGTGGATTACTTTTGAGCGAGTTGCTATAGCTGCACCCTCATAAATCTGATAAAAAGGGTTCGTATATGCCATAACTGGACTCTCTTTCTCAAAAAGAAGAAATTGAGGAAAATTAAAAAGCACTTCACGAGTTCCAAAAGTAGGGATGATTTGAGCATCAGTAAGCTCTGTGTGAAAACGTCGCTCGACAAATCCTCGCATAGCTTCTCTAAGCTCTTTCTCCCCACCAGTTTTTGGGTACTTCTTGAGAAGAGGAGCATTTTTTGCTAGAGAGTTCTGAATAAACTCTGGCGTTTCAAACTGTGGCTCACCGATGGTAAGAACTGAGGGAGTAAAGTTTTCATTTGGTAGAATCTCTTGTAGTAAATTGTTGAGTTTTTCAAATGGATAGGGTTCAAATTTCATAGTTTTTTCACTTTGTTAAATTAGCGTGATTATAGCATTTTTTTGAAGTTTTTTTTCAAAATAATGCTATAATTGATAAAATTATTTAAGGAATTATCATGAAAATGACATTATCATTAGTTGCATTTCTTTTTCTTGTTGGATGTAACGATAGCAAAACAGTAGAAGATACAAGTAGTAAAACAATAGCAAAAACAACTCCTGTTGCAGTAGTGCAGAAAAAAGAGGTTGTAAAAGAGAAGCAAGAGGCAAAAAAAGTAGTAGAAAAAAAAGTGATCGTTGCAAAAGTAGTATCACCAGCTGATGGGAGTAAACTCTTTGCTAAATGTGCGGGATGTCATGGAAACAAGGCACAAAATCATGCACTAGGTAAATCACAAATAATCGCTGGTTGGAGTGAAGCAAAAATCACAACTGCTCTTAACGGCTATAAAAAAGGCACTTATGGTGGCAGTATGCAAGCTGTTATGAAAGGACAAGCTTCAAAACTCTCTAGTGAAGAAGTAAAAGCTTTAGCAAAATATATCTCTACTCTTTAAGATAGCATAATGACTATCATAATAAATGGCGAAAAGAGAGAAGTGCAAGAGAAAATTACAGTAGAAGAGTTACTCAAAGAACTTGCATTAGAGGATAAGGTGATGGCTGCAGCTGTCAATATGGAGATAGTCAAGCAAGATAGCTGGAACAGACACACTCTAGCAGATGGCGATAAGCTAGAACTGCTTGATTTTGTTGGTGGTGGCTGATTTTAGCGCTACCACTGCGACTGCGTACTCTCCATCATGCGTAAGTGAGACTGAAGCTTCCTCTATCTGAAACTTTGCGACCACTTTTTTCGAGAGAGAGATTTTCGGAGCGCCTCGCTCTGTTTTGTAGATAACAATATCAAAAAAACTGCAATCAGCCCCGATACCACAACCGAGTGCTTTAGAAGTCGCCTCTTTAATAGCCCAAAATCCTGCTGCAGTTTTAGGAGACTTCACAAGTTTCATCTCCTCTGCTGAGAGATATTTAAGAAGAAATTTCTCTTCATAGCGTTTTTGTAACTCTTCCATACGAGAAGTTTTAACGATGTCAATACCTAACATAAGGTTATTGTATTACAAACTCTGTAAAGTAAACAGCACGAACAGAACCTTTGCTAATCATAGAGTTCAATGTATCTACAATTTGTTGAGAAACTTTCTGTTTTCCTTTTTTTGAAGAGATTTCTTCAAGAGTTTTAGAGGTTAAAATACGAATGATTCTATCTCGTAAAACTGCTGTTTTCGCATCAAGCTCAGTACTCAGATCTTTACCATCAAGTTCTAAACTCATAGTCACTTTAAGGTAACGGCGGCCTGCATCACTTTTGAGATTTACTGTAAATGTATCAAGAGGATAGAGTACACCTATCTCACTCAAATCTCTATTATTATTATTGGCTGCATTAGAACCTGTTGATACACTGCGTTTTGATTTTGGTTTTTCTTGTACTTGCTTATTGTCTTGTGCTGCTTCAGAATCATCACCCATAAGAAGATAGGTTACGACTCCACCAATAATGATAATTAAGAATAGTACAACAATAATAATTATTAGCAACATATTGCTTGATTTTTTTTCTTCGGGGGCAGACTCTTCTTCTGTTTTTTCTTCTTCTTTTTTATCAGCCATTCTATATCCTTTTAATTACAAACTTTAATATCTAAATCTTTAATTATCTCTTCAAATATATCACCAGCTTCACGAGCAGTATCATCATGAAATTCTATTACTAAAACTTCTTTACCATTTGAAACTTTAGTTGTATAAGTTTCTGGTAAAACAGAATGTTTATTAGTAATAGACTCTATAGATTTGTCTATATTTACTTTTTCTTCATCCGTCTCATAAGCAAGTGCTAATCTTGAAAATCTCTCTTCACTTCTAAATTCAGCATCAATCATTCTATACCTTCAAATTTTAATGAAGCAATTATACAGTTTTTCTACAAAAAAAGAACTTTTTATTAGTTATTTTAATACCATTCTAAAAGTTTTGTTACTTCATCGACTATAAATGTTTTAATACTTGTCTTTTCAAGTGGTTTTTTAGCGACTAAAGCCTTTGTGATATTTTGCATTTTTGCCTCTTTTAAACGTACATCAAGGGCATAAACTTCACGAACATCACCAACAAGAGAGACTTCGCCGATAAATATAGTCTCTTTTGAGATAGCACGATCACGGAAACTACTAATGATAGAAGCGAGTATAGCCAAATCAGCAGCTGTCTCAGTAATCTTAATACCTCCAGTAATATTTATAAATACATCATAACCAGAGAGAGGAATTTCTAGTTTTCTCTCTAAGAGTGCTAGGAGCATATTGAGACGATTATTATCAAATCCTGTCGCTTGGCGTTTAGAGTTTGGTGTATGAGACTCCGAAACAAGTGCTTGAACTTCAAGGATAATAGGGCGACTTCCTTCCATAACTACTGTAAGAGCAGAACCACTCTGTTGGGAGTTGCGATTAAAAAAACGCGAGGCTATATTTGTGGCACTCATAAGACCTTCACTTCGCATCTCAAAAACACCTATCTCACTCGTAGGTCCAAAACGATTTTTAAAACCACGTAAAATTCTTAGCTCTTGAGAAGAGTCCCCCTCAAAGTAAAGTACAGTATCGACCATGTGTTCAAGTACACGAGGACCAGCGATAGAACCCTCTTTTGTGATATGCCCAATGATAAAGATAGCAATATCTCTCTCTTTGGCGATACGCATCAACTCAAAGGTGATTTGACGCACCTGCGTAACACTCCCTGGTGCAGAGCTAATTGTTTCAGAGTAGATGGTCTGAATCGAGTCAATGATGATAAACTCATAACTTCGCTCTTGGAGTTCTACTAAAATCTGTTCTAGTCGTATCTCACTTAAAAGGTAGAGTTTCTCTTCGTTTGAGTTAAGGCGATTTGCTCGAAGTTTTATCTGTCCTGCTGACTCTTCACCCGTAACATAGAGGACATTTTTACCTAAACTGGCGATATTTGAGCCAACTTTAAGAAGTAGGGTAGATTTACCAACCCCTGGGCTTCCTCCTATGAGTGTAAGACTTCCAGGGACGACACCACCACCGAGGACATTATCGAGTTCTGAATCCATTGAAGAGTATCTGTAAATTTCTTCTTCTACTATTTTACTAATGCTGACTGCTTTTGTTGTAGTGCTTGTAGTAGATTTAGTCTGCTTCACTACATCTTGTTGGTGTTCATTGAGTTCGATGAAGCTATCCCATGCTCCACAGTTGGTACATTTTCCCATCCATTTTGGTGTTGTTAAACCACAGTGCTGACACTCAAATAATATTTTTTTCTTTGCCATAAGATGCCTTGTAAAATAAATTTATAAATGAATTATAGTGAAAAAAAGAGGGGAGGGGGTAAAATATGACAAATTGTCATATTTTACTTTTTGTATTGCCATTTTCCTTCTATATACTCTATGGTAGTATCTACAGGAGTATTAGAGTAGTTCACTAATGCAGTAGTTTCAGAAAGATATTTTTTAAAAAGTAGTCTCTCAACTCTTAAGAACTCTTGTAGTGCTTTTTCTTTTGCATCACTATGTGTATCTTCTTTTGTAATTTCTGTTTTTATCTCTGACTCTATATCTGAACTCTTCTCTGGAGTTTTCTCTTCACTCTCTTCAAATAGAGCATCTAAAAGACCATCAACAAACTCATACTTATCAAATGGTGTTAAATCTTCTGGCTGTTCACCTGTTCCTACATAAAGGATTGGAAGTTCAAGTGCATAAGCGATAGAGAAGATACTTCCCCCCTTTGCAGTTCCATCAAGTTTTGTTATGATGATACCATCTATGCCTATCATCTCATGAAAGGCTTTTGCTTGTGCTATAGCTGAGTTACCTTGCGTTCCATCTATCACTAAGAGTGTACGGTGTGGCGCTCCTGCATGTGATTTGTTGCAGATACGGTTAATTTTGATTAGCTCATTAGCTAGATTTTTCTGAGTATGCAGACGTCCTGCTGTATCTATGATAACATTATCAAAGCCCTTAGATTTTGCAGAGTCTATGGTATCATAAGCTACGGCAGAGCTATCGTGTCCCTGTTTTGAAGCGATGATAGGAATGTCTAATCTCTTTGACCAAAGTGTAAGTTGCTCTATGGCTGCAGCACGGAAAGTATCTCCTGCACCGAGGATAACTTTTTTGCCCTCTTGTTTATATCTGTAAGCAAGTTTTGAAATAGTTGTTGTTTTTCCAGCCCCATTGACACCCACTATAAGCTCTACAAATGGAGCAGTAAACTCTGGCTCTTTATATGTAGTATGTGCAAGTGTTGCAAGGAGTTTTGACTCTAACATCTCACGAGTAATCTTATCTTGGTAAAGTTCATTGATGATTATCTCAACAAGAGCATACTCAACATCGGCTTCTAGTAAAATATCTTCAAGTTCATCTTTTGTAAAAGTGACTTTTTTCTTTGGAGCAACAGTTTTAATCGCTGCAACAGTTTTCTCAAGACTCTTTTTTATAAAACCAAACATTGACTACTTTCCAAGAGCTTTTTTGATGTCACTCTCTATGAACTCCTCTTCGGTAGCTCCTTGATACATATTTACAAGCTTACCATCTTTGTACATAACCATAAGAGGAATACCAAAGTCATGTCCGAGTTTGAGTTTTGTTGCAATTGCATCAATAATATGACTATTTTCATCAGAATTTACAAGAGTGTATTCTGCATGATGTTCCTCTCTAAAATCTTCAAGTTTAGAGTTTTGTACACCTTTTTCAACTGTAATTCCTATAACGAGAAGAGAATTTTTAAACTTTTTTTGTAAAGAGGCAAGATGAGAAGCTTCGGCTTGACAAGGTGGACACCAAGTAGCAAATACATCAAAGATAATTACTTTATCTTTAGCACCATCTACACTAAATCCATCTGTAGTTTTTTTCACTACATACTGTTTTTTTGCTAAAGAAGTGAGGACGAACTCATTTGTTGAAAGTATTGCGTTAGCATCTGCCACTGCATTTGTTGTTGTATCGGCTGTTGTCTCTTTTTCTTTTGAACAGGCAGTGAAAAGAAGTGAAAATGCAAGAAATGAAGAGAGTAATGAAGTTTTAATCATGGTAGTTTTAACCTTTTTTGTGTAAAATTTGAAGAAATTATAGCAACTAAAGATTAAATATGACTCTTAATAAATTAACATTTAGAAAAAACTGTCTCGAAAAGCTGAAAAATAGGGCTTCATTTAACAGCCTTTATAAGTCAGCACTTGTAAATAAAAAGCTCCTAAAACTCTTAAAATTAAAAAAAAGAAAGAAAATTCTCTTTTACTATCCTTTGGGTATGGAGGTAAATATTGTAAAAGTTTTAAACTCTCTACGTAAGAAGCATGATATTTACATACCGTTTATGGTTGAACAAAGTTTTAAGATGGTACCATTTAGGTTGCCTCTTCGTAAAAAGAAATTTGGTATTTATGAAGCTGGAAATTCATTAAGAAATATAAAGAAAATTGATATAGCCATTGTTCCAGTTGTTGGAGTCGATGGAAATTTACAAAGAGTTGGTTTTGGAAAAGGGATGTATGACCGCTTCTTTGAAAAATTAGAGAAAAAGCCGTATGTCATTTTTACACAACGAGAGTTATGTTATACAAAAGAATCAATTTGTGATTCTTATGACATAGATGGTGATATTTTGATAACACCATTAAGAGATATTAAGAAAGAGAGAAAAAACAGATGTTAAATGAAATACTACTAGGCGGTGGAACTGCTATTGTAAGTGGTGTTGTAGGTTTTTTCATTTCAAAAAAATTAACGAGTGACAACTTTGAAGTCTATACACAACAGGCACAAGCAAAAGCCAATGTTATAGAAAATGAAGCTCAGATACTCTTAGAACGTGCAAAAATAAAAGCTTCAGAGATAGAGAATGAAGCACAAAAAAATTATGAAAGTGCAAAACTAAGAGCAAAAGAGGATATGAGTCAAAGAGAAGATGCTCTTATTAGAAAAGAGCAGAATTTCTTACGATTTCAAGAGAGTGAAGAGGAGTCTTTACAGATTCAAAATAGAAAACTTCAGTCCAAAAAAGTTAATTTAGAACGAAATGAAAAATCACTTGCCTCACTTAAAATAAGCTATGAAAAGAAAATGGATGAAGCACTCCGTATGATAGAACATAGTGCGGGAATGACACAAGAAGAGGCGAAAAATACTCTTCTTAAAAAGATAGAGTATAAGGCTCGTGGAGATATAGCTCATATCGTTAGACGCTATGAAAATGAAGCAAGAGAAGAGGGTGAAAGAAAAGCTAACTACATACTCGCTCAGGCTACAAGTCGTTTTGCAGGAGAATTTGCAAGTGAACGCCTTACAAACCTCGTGCATCTTGAAAATGATGAGCTTAAAGGGCGTATCATAGGGAAAGAGGGTCGTAATATCAAGGCTCTTGAGACACTTATGGGTGTGGATATTATCATAGATGATACACCAAACGCGATACTTGTGAGTAGCTTTAATCTCTATAGACGTGCAATAGCTACAAAGACACTGCAACTTCTTATAGAAGATGGTCGTATTCAGCCTGCCCGTATAGAAGAGATATATGCTAAGGTGACTGCTGAGTTTGAGTCTAAGATTCTTGATGAGGGTGAAGAGCTTGTTTCTGAATTAAATATAGGTGTAATGCACCCTGAGCTGCTAAAACTTATAGGGCGTCTGCGTTACCGTGCTAGTTATGGACAAAATGCACTTACTCATACTCTTGAAGTGACTCATCTGGCTGGTATAATGGCAGCTGAAATGGGTGGTGATGTAGCTTTGGCAAAACGTGCTGGTCTTCTTCACGATATAGGAAAAGCTCTTACTCATGATCATGATGGAAATCATGTGGACTTAGGAGCAGAAATTTGTCGCCGTTATAATGAAGATGAGGTAATTATAAACGCTATCTTCGCTCATCATGGTCAAGAAGAGATACTCTCCATAGAGTGTGGAGCTGTTTGTGCTGCAGATGCTCTTTCAGCTGCAAGACCAGGTGCAAGACGTGAAGTTCTTGAGTCATTCTTAAAACGTGTCACAGAGATAGAAGATATTGCATCCACAAAGAGCGGAGTAAAACAGGCTTATGCTATAAATGCAGGTCGTGAAGTTCGGGTTATAGTAAATGCGACACTTATTAATGATGATGAGTCTATTTTAATGGCTAGAGAAATTGCTAAAGAGATAGAAGAACGAGTACAATACCCTGGAGAAATCAAGGTTAATGTTATAAGAGAGAGTCGAGCGATAGAGTTTGCTAAGTAACAAAGAATCTTTTAATACAACTTTGACTATAATTTCATAATTATTTTAAAGACAGGGAGCTATTCTATGCCAGAATTGTTTACATTTTTCGGACTTGCGACACACGACAAGACATTTATATACATCACACACATGCTACTTTCAGCAGGTATTGCGCTGCTTTTAGTGAAAGTAGCTATGTCTAACCTTAAAGTTGTTCCAACTGGAACTCAAAACCTTATGGAAGCATATATAAATGGTGTACTAGAGATGGGTACTGATGTTATGGGTCGTGAGCATGCTAAAAAGTATGTTGCATTAGTTGCTACTATTGGTCTTTTTGTTGGAATTGCTAACCTTATTGGAGTTATTCCAGGTTTTGAAGCACCAACAGCATTTTTAGAGATGCCTTTAACTTTAGCTATTGCAGTATTTGTTTACTATAACTATGTTGGTATAAAAACACATGGTGTTATCAACTACTTCAAGCACTTTTTAGGTCCAGTTTGGTGGTTATACTGGTTAATGTTTCCAATTGAAATAGTATCTCACTTTTCACGTTTAGTATCTTTATCTTTCCGTCTTTTTGGAAATGTAAAGGGTGATGATATGTTTTTAATGGTAATCCTTATGTTAGCTCCATGGTTACTACCAATGATTCCATTTGCACTTCTAACTTTCATGGCATTCTTACAAGCTTTCATTTTTATGATGCTTACGTATGTTTACCTTGGTGGTGCAGTAGCTGTAGCAGAGCATTAGACCTTTTTATGCAAAAAGAGATATATGATAAAATCATTGGCTTTTTGCAAGGAGCATCATGGGCAGTAGTCTTCTTTGGTGCTTACTTTACTTTCCGATTTTCTATCTCTTTTGGATTCTCTTTCTCACTTTTTCTTACTGCAACTTATATCTTTGTTTCACTCTTCTTAGTTCTACTTCTTGATGCTTTCAGTGTCAATCGTACACGTCTATTAGAGGCTAAGAAACAGACTAAACTCCTTGAAAAACTTTATGATAAACATATATTATAAGTTACCTAGTAGTTATCTTCCACTTCATCAAGCTATAAAACAATTTCAGATAAAATAAAAGCAAAGAAAAATCTAAAAGGCAAACAAACATGTCAAAAAGAAAACTAATCAGCTTCGACTGGGCAATAAAAAGAATCCTAAGAAGTAAAGCAAACTTTGAAATCCTAGAGGGTTTCTTATCTGAACTTCTCAAAGAAGATATAACAATCCTAGAAGTACTAGAA
>JALUKS010000089.1 GCA_027056465.1 Sulfurimonas sp. | reverse complement strand
GCTTTTAGAGTTTAAATATATAAATCGCTCAGATAAAGCAGATAAAAAAACTATAAAAAAACTCAAACTAGAAGCGATAGAACAGCTGGGCAAGTATGAAAAAGATAGTTTAGTGACCGAGCATACAAACAAAGGTGTAGAACTTAAAAAAGTTGTGCTTATTTTTCATGGGTGGGAGATGCTTGTTTGTGAGAGTGTTCCTCTATGTTAAAAGGGTGGGAGATCACCCTTTTATCCCATCAGCACGAGGCTCAAGTAAAAATCTATAAAACACTTTTATAAAAAGTACAAAGGGCAGAGTCCATACGATGGCAGACCAGAAATAGAGTTGCATAGAGTACTCTTCAAAAAATGGGATTAACCCTCTCATAAATGTTGCTAAGACTATAAAAAATACCATCAAATGAGTATAGATATTTGAAGTCAAGTGTCTTCCTGTATGTATCCAGCCTATTGTCACCATCACCATTAAATATGCTAAACCTAAACCACCTGCCGTTATAAAGTGTCTAAAGCTATTTATATCATAAGGTTCACCTAGCAAAATATCCCAACCCATAAGAGCATATCCAAGAGCCATCATGATATAGATCAGATAAAGATAGATAACATAAGGTTGATTTAGTATAAATTTATCTTTGAGATTGTAGTCACTTGTAATAGCTAAAACAGCGGCTCCAGTAGCTATTCCTATCCATCCAAGAGCAGAATTATCAGGGTAGAAAAATTCAACTACAGTAAAAAGTGCTACACTAAAAATAGCTAAATTTGTAAGAGGTGGGCGAGAGATATAAATATCATCAATCCCTTTATCTTCCATTAACTCATTGACTGCTTCCATATTAACACGACGCATAGCAAGAAGGATTAGGATAACTATAGCGCCAAGTGCAACTCTTAAAATTGCCATAGGGTCAGTGGACGCAAACCCTGCCATAGAAGCAAAAAACCAACTCTCAATACCAAAAAGAGCCACTAAAGCATAGCCAATAGAGGCATGGCGTTGTAGTTTGTCTAGCACAACATCTTTTGCAAACCAGATGAGCCAAGCAAGCATCGCAAGGTTTAAAATAGCAGCGATATAAACACCAGTAATATCTATAAACCAAAAGCTTATGCGTCCTGCTATCCAAAGAAGCATGACATACTTTAACCTTTTACCAACAAAGGGAATCATCCCTGGAAAAAGTTCAGGAAGTCCTGTTGTTAAAAACGCCATAACACCTGCAGGAAGTATGCCAAAAAGCATCTCATACACATGCCAAACTATGACATTGTCCATAAAAGGAATGTTTATAGTACCACTCCATACAAATCCCCAAAGCACCATTGATAAAATCAAATAAGGTGCTAAAAGTAAAAATACTGGACGGAATCCATAAGCTAAATAGGGAGGAATACCCTCTTCATCTGGGTAGTAGAGATAATGATTAGTTGCATGTAATTTCTCTTCTTCTTGTTGTGTACTCATTACTTTAACTCCAAACTGTTTAATTCAAATGTCTCTATAATCTCTTTGTCTTGGAGTATCTTCGCACTCTCTTCATAAACAAAGGTATCATCTCTTTTCTCTTTTGGCATCTCATATTTAAAAGTTTTGACAATATGCCCAGGGTCTGCTTCAAGAAGTAAAATCTCATCGCTCAGACGGATACCCTCCATCAAATCATGGGTAATAAAGAGTATGCTCATATCATCCTCTTTACAACTCTCCATCAAGTGGGCATAAAGCTCTCTTTTAAGACCTATATCTAAAGCAGAGAAAGGCTCATCTAAAAAAAGAAGAGAGGGTTTTGTTACCAATGCTCTTGCAAAATTGACCCTCTGCTTCATTCCTCCACTCAAATCTTTTGGAAACTTCTCAAAATCATCCTCTTCAAGTCCAAACTTCAACGCTATATCTTTTGCTTGTTGTATCGCTATACTTTTCTTATCTCCACGAGCTAAAAGACCTACAACGATATTGTCTATGACATTTTTCCAAGGCAATAATCTTCCCTCTTGAAAGGCAAACGCAGAGCTTGTAAAATTGTTGCTTACTGAACCCTCTTCGACATCTAACAGACCTGAACAAAGATGTAAAAGTGTTGTTTTACCACCGCCACTAGGACCAACAATGCTCACTACTTCACCCCTCTTGAGAGTGAAATTTATATCATGTAAAATCTCTGTAAATCCAAAATGGTGTGTTAAGTTTTTAACCTCTAACTTCTCCATGACTCTACCTCTCTTTTTATCGGCTCAAGTATGATATACTCGATAAACATCAAAGAACCTATCATAATAGTTACAAGTGCTAAGGCTGTAGGTGTATCGAGCTGACTTCTCGCTATGGCTAACTCTGCACCCATACCATCACTTGTCGCTAAAAGCTCTGCCATGATGACTATCTTCCAAGCCATACCAAGCCCACTGACCCAAGCAGGAAAGATGTAAGAGAAGATATGAGGAAAATAGACATCCATAAACTTCATGTGCCATGGAAAATGAAAACTATCTGCCATCTCTTTTAAATCACCATCAAGTGTACGAGTTCCCTGCAAAGCTCCAACAAAGATGATAGGAAAAGAAGCTACAATAACAGTAAATATAACCGTCTCATCCCCCATACCAAACCAAATCATAGCAAGAACAATCCATGCGATTGGAGGCATACCCACAAGTATGGTAACAACAGGACGACTCATCATCGAAGCAGTAGCAAAGAAACCTGCAATAAGTCCTAAAATAGAACCAAAAAGCAGAGAGAGTCCAAACCCAACAGAAGCACGATAGAGTGTAATATCTATCTGTTCCCAAACTTCTTGAGAGTGTAACATCGCATAAAGTGTTTTAAATGTTTCAAGTGGAGAGGGTAAAACTAGGTTACCATAAACCTGATTGCCAACATCCCATAGAGCTATAAAGAGCAAGATAGAAGCAATAGCACCCCACCCACTCCATAAGTATGCTGGAAAATCTTTGAGTATTTTTAGAAAGAATTTCAATGTCACTCCTTTATATGATATTAATTATCAGTATAATAACAAATTAATACTTTAATTCAATTGATTTATATCAAAGAGGGTGTAAAAACCATTAATATTAAAAAAACAAATTCAAAGGTAATGCATATCTCTTACTACTTGCATCACTAAAAGATAAAACAGTGTCACCTCCGTAAAAGACAATACCTAAAATATCTTTTTTCTCTTTTGACTGAAAATCTATTATATGTTTAAAGGCATCTTTTTTAACAGTTCGTGAAGATTTTATTTCTATCGCTATGATTTTATCACCTCTCTCAAGTATGAAATCTATCTCTTTTTTATCATTTGTTCGATAGTGATAGAGTTGTGCTTGCACTTCACTATAGCTCATATGTTTGAGTAGTTCGCTATAAACAAATGTTTCTACAATATCACCCTTATAAGATGATGATATTAAATCTTCTACGGAATTTACACCAAGTAAGTGACAAAAAACTCCACTATCTGTCATAAACATCTTTGAAGATTTAATAAACCTCTTTGATATGTTAGAACTATATGGTTTAAGCAGAGAGATTTGATAAATCATCTCTAGCATACTCAAGTAGTTATTTACTGTACTCTCTGAAAGTGAAGCATCAGAAGCTAAGTCAGACTTATTGACTAAGCCACAACTT
>JALUKS010000088.1:7040-29434 GCA_027056465.1 Sulfurimonas sp. | reverse complement strand
CAGATAAGCTCTATATAGAGGGTGGTGATGTCGACTATCTAGGTCAAAGTGCTATTTATGAGTATGAAGCGAGTGGGTCAAAGCCAACAAAAAAAGTGCTTGTTGATGTTATAGAAAAACTGAAAGATGTTGTCGCTGTAAAAAATGATGCAGCTTTTTTAAACTATCTCGGTTATGTAATGATTGAGCATAATATAGATGTTAAAGAGGGACTTTCATATGTAGAGAGGGCAATTAAGATAAAACCTCAATCAGCTTACTATCTTGACTCTCAAGCTTGGGGTTACTATAAACTTGGGGAGTGCAAAAGAGCCAAAAGAGTGATGAAAAAAGTGCTTACACTTAAAGGTGGAGATAATCCAGAAGTTCTAGCACATAAAAAAGCTATAGATAGATGTACAAAAACTCAAAAAGGTAAAAATAGAAGATGATTTTAGATGATATAATTAAAAAAACGAAAGAGGACTTGGTCAAGCGTGAAAAAGAGTTTTCTCTTGATTGGTTAGGACGTTCACTCGCGTTTAATGCAAGACAGCCCCGTGATGTTTTTCCATTTCTACAAGCGACAGAAGAAGATCCATATAGAATTATCTCTGAGGTGAAAAAAGCTTCTCCCTCTAAGGGTGTTATTCGTGAGGATTTTGACCCTTTGGCTATCGCACAAGCTTATGAACGCGGTGGTGCAAGTGCTATCTCTGTTTTAACAGAGCCTCACTTTTTTCAGGGAAGCTTAGATTACTTAGGTGGTATTCGCCGTTATGTTGGTATACCACTTCTTCGTAAAGATTTTATTATTTCTAAGTATCAGGTTTTAGAAGCTATGGTACATGGGGCTGATTTCATCCTTCTTATCGCTGCAGCACTCTCGAAAAAAGAGCTGAAAGATTTGCTAAACTATACAAGACATTTAGGTCTTGAAGCACTTATTGAGGTACATGATAAGCCAGACTTAGTGAAAGCTATCTATGCAGGTGCAGACATCATAGGTATCAACCATAGAAACCTTCAAACATTTGAGATGAATATGGAGTTATGTTATGATTTAATTCCACTTATTCCAAATGGGAAGATTATCGTAGCAGAGAGTGGTATCTATGAGCATGGACAGCTAGAAGACCTTAGTAAGGCAGGAGTAGATGCGTTCTTAGTGGGTGAGTCACTTATGCGAACAGATGATGAAGAGTCAGCACTAAGAGTGCTTAAAACAGGAAAAAACTAAATGATAAAAATTAAAAAATTACTACCAATAGCGTTTGTATCTATTGCACTTCTTTTTAGTGCATGTACACAAGAGACACAAAATAAAATAGGTCGTAGTATCCAAAACTGGACAGGAACTGATGGCGTTTTAGACATCTATATGGGTGGGAAGCTAGTACAGCGTTATCTTAAAATAGATAAACTTACTACTGCTGAAGCAACAGATGGGAGTGGCAAATCAAGGAATTACAGATATGGTTATGGTTACTTAGATATTAATCAAAACTATAAAATTGATGCAGGTGAGAAAAAGCTCTATTTTGAGATTAGTAACTTCTCAACACCATATATTTTTTATGATAATCCAGGAAAATAGTCTATGGATGTTATAAAACTTTTTAAACACCTCGTAGGCACAAAGAGTGAAACGCCAGATGATGGTGGGCTTTTGGATTTTATAGAGGAGTATCTTGAGGGGTTTGAGGCAGTTCGTGTAGATGTTGCAGATGTAAAAAATCTCTTTATCTATAAGAAATTTTCTGAGGGAGAGCATCTCTGTTTTGCAGGTCATGTAGATGTAGTTCCTGCTGGAGAGAACTGGAGTAGTGACCCTTATGAAGCAGTAGAAAAAGATGGCTTTATCTATGGTCGTGGCACACAAGATATGAAGTCGGGTGTCGCTGCATTTACTCAAGCTCTTAAAGATACTAAAGAGTTCAAAGGTACACTCTCACTGCTTCTAACTTCAGATGAAGAGGGCGAAGCAACAAATGGAACACTCAAAGTTTTAGAGTTTTTAGAAAACAACGATATGCTTCCTGATGCTTGTGTCGTGGCAGAGCCGACATGTGAAAAGGATTTTGGTGATGCTATAAAAGTAGGGCGACGTGGCTCTATCAATGGTTATCTCACACTCAAAGGGAAGCAGGGTCATGCAGCTTATCCTGAAAAAGCGATAAACCCTATCCATCAGATAGCAGAGGTTCTTCCTAAGATTGCAGGTGTTGATTTAGATAATGGAGATAGATTTTTTGCACCGAGTAAATTTGTTATTACCGATATTCGTTCTGGTATGCAGGTAACAAATGTAACACCAAATGATTTAGAGATGATGTTTAATGTACGAAACAACACAAAGACAACACAAAAAGATATTATCGCGTTTGTAGCAGAACACTTTAATGGGCTAGAGTATGAGTTGCGTTTAACACAAGGCTCTTACCCCTTTAATACGAATACACATACAAAGATAGTAAAGCATATAGATAGAGCTATCTCCTCAGTTATAGGAATAAATCCTAAACACTCAACAGCAGGAGGGACAAGCGATGCCCGTTTTATCTCTCCTATGGGTGTCGATGTTATAGAGTTTGGTGTGAGAAATGACTCTATCCACTCTGTAAATGAGCGAACAACACGGGCAGAGGTTGAAAATCTCTATCGTGTTTTTACAAAACTTATCCAAGATTGGAACTCAATTTAACTAAAAGGAAAAAAATGAAATTTGTACAAACAGACAAAGCACCCTCAGCGATAGGACCATATTCACAAGCAGTTGTAGTAGATGGAATGGTATATACTTCAGGGCAAATAGCCCTTCTAGCAGATGGGAGTGATGACCTCTTAACTCAAGATGTTGTAGCACAAACACAACAAGTGATACAAAATCTCAAAGCCGTTCTTAATGAAGCTGGAAGTGGCTTAGAGAGTGTTCTTAAAACGACAATATTTTTAGCAGATATGGATGACTTCGCAGAAGTAAATGAGATATATGCAGAGGCTTTTGGCTCTCATAAACCAGTTCGCTCAACAGTAGCCGTGAAAACACTACCAAAAAATGCACTTGTTGAGATAGATGCAGTTGCTTTAGTTAAGTAGTTAAACAAGACTTAAAGCTTAATTGGATATAATTCCGAACTTTTTGTAGAAATACATACATAATTTAAGGACCGTAGATGTACGCAATTATTAAAAATGGTGGTAAACAGTATAAAGTGACAGAGGGTGATGAATTATCACTTGACAAAATGTCACTTGAAGCTGGTACTGTTATAGAGATTAAAGAAGTTTTAGCAGTTAATGCTGGTGAACTTAAAATGGGAGCTCCTTTTGTTGAAGGTGCTATCGTAACTGCTGAAGTTATGAGAGAAGGACGTGATAGAAAAGTTATTACTTTTAAGAAACGTCGTCGTAAAGATAGTAAAGTTAAACGTGGTTTCAGAAGAGACTTCACTCGTGTTCGTATCACGAAAATAGCTGCATAATTACTATAAGTAATTAATGAGTAAAAGATTCCCTTTTGTTAGGGAAGCAAATTTAAGGAGCAAAGTATGGCACATAAGAAAGGACAGGGTAGTACACAGAATAATCGTGACTCAGCTGGTAGAAGACTTGGTGTAAAGAAATATGGTGGAGAAGCTGTTGTAGCTGGTAACATCGTTATTCGTCAACGTGGAACTAAAGTTCATCCAGGTAAAAATATGGGTATGGGTAAAGATCATACTCTTTATGCACTCGTTGATGGTGTTGTTCGTTTCGAGAGAAAAGATAAAAAACGCCAACAAGTTTCAATTATACCTGCAGTATAAATTCTACAAATATTTGAGCCTTAGTGCTCATCTATTTCTCTTTCACTCGAAATTTTCACTAGTTTCACACTAAACAAAAATATTTAACAATTTACTTTTTCAGAAATAAGTCAATTTTTAATTATTTAATATCAAGGAAATAAAATGTTCACAGATAGCGTCGAACTTACAGTAAGCTCAGGAAAAGGTGGACAAGGTTGTGTAGCATTCCGTCGTGAAAAATTTGTACTCAATGGTGGTCCAAATGGTGGCGATGGTGGCAAGGGTGGAGACATCTACTTTAAGTGTGATAACAACACACATACACTCTCTCATTTTCAAAGAAAGATGCACATTAAAGCTGATGGTGGCAAGCCAGGTGAAGGTTCAAACTGTTCAGGAAAATCTGGAGCAAAAAAAGTTATCATTGTGCCACCTGGTACACAGATAGTTGATCAAGAGACAGGTGATGTTCTTTTTGATATGTTAAAAGATGGTCAAGTGGAGAAGTTTCTTCAAGGTGGTAAAGGTGGTCTTGGAAACACTCACTTTAAATCTCCTACAAATCAGAGACCAACATATGCACAACCAGGTGAAAAGGGAGAGACACGAGCGATAAAACTCGACCTTAAACTTATAGCAGATATAGGTTTGGTAGGTTTTCCTAATGTTGGAAAATCAACTCTTATCTCTACAGTTTCAAACGCGAGACCAGAGATAGCCAACTATGAGTTTACAACACTTACACCAAAGCTAGGGCAGGTAAATATTGGAGATTATGAGTCATTTGTTATGGCTGATATTCCTGGTATTATCGGTGGAGCGCATGAGGGGAAAGGACTTGGTATCAAGTTTCTTCGTCATATTGAGCGTACAAAAATTCTTCTTTATATGGTTGATCTTGGAAACTATAGAGAGTTAAAAGAGCAGATAGAAGTTCTAAAAGAGGAGATTTCTTCATTCTCAGATATTTTAGGAGATAGTAAATTTGCTATCACTTTGACACGCTCAGATGTTATTGCTCCTGATGAGTTAGCAGAGCAGGTTCAAGGATTTATTGAGATGTTAGGTCTTAAGTCTAGCTATGAAAATGAGTTTAACTTTGATAGTGATGTTCCTTTTTATATTCAAAAGAGTGCTTCAGAGGAGTTGGGATTTGATAAAACTCTTCCATACTTAATCGCACCTATATCATCAGCGACACATAAAAATATAGATGGACTAAAACATGCACTCTTTAACCTAGTCCACTCCGATAGAAAAATAGGTTAACTATGCGTATAGTTGTTAAAGTTGGTTCAGCTGTTTTAACACAAAATGGAGAAGTAGCACTAGAGAGAATGAGTAATCTAGTTGATTTTTTAAGTGAACTTCGAGAAAACCATGAAGTGCTACTAGTCTCTTCTGGTGCAGTCTCTGCGGGTTACACGGAGCTAAAACTCGATAGATCTATCCTCTCAAATAAACAAGCACTTGCTGCCATTGGGCAACCTATCTTACTACAAAAATATGCTAAAAAATTCCAAACATACAATACCCTCACTGCTCAAGTCCTAGTTACCTCTGCAAATCTTGCAAAAGAGGATGATATACGAAGAGTGCAAAATAGTGTCAATAGACTTCTTCAAAATGGTGTCATCCCGATAATCAATGAAAATGATGCAACCTCTACTGATGAGTTAGAGGTTGGGGACAATGACCAACTCTCTGCATATATAGCCAAGCACTTAAACGCAGATTTGTTAATCATTCTCTCAGATATTGATGCCTATTACGATTGTGACCCACGAATAAATGTAAATGCAAAAGCATTAGCAGTTGTAAATGTGATAGGCGAAGAGGAGTTAGAGAGAGAAGCGACTCCAAATGATGTTTTTGCTACGGGTGGTATAGTGACAAAACTTAAAGCTGCTGCATATCTTTTAGATGCAGGTATAGGTACATTTTTAGCAAGTGGTTTTAATCTGGATGATGTAAAATCTTTTACACTGAAAAACGAACATAAGGGTGGAACACTCTTTACAAAGGGAAGATAGATGAGAGTTATTTTTATGGGTACACCTGATTATGCACAGAAGATTTTAGAGAGACTACTTCATGAAGCAGATATAGATGTAGTAGCAGTCTATACACAGCCCGATAAACCAGTAGGACGAAAAAAAGTAATGACTCCTCCTGAAGTTAAAGTTTTAGCAGAAGAAAAAAATATTCCCGTCTATCAGCCAAATAGACTTCGTGATGTAGAGGTAGTGAGTGAGCTTCTTAGGATAGAGTGTGATTATATTGTAGTTGCAGCGTATGGGCAGATACTCCCCCGTGCTATCCTTGATCATGCTCCATGTATCAATCTTCATGCTTCTATCTTACCAAAGTATCGTGGAGCAAGTCCTATTCAGCAGGTACTTCTCAATGATGACAAGCAGACAGGTGTCACAGCTATGCTTATGGAAGAGGGGCTTGACACAGGCGATATTTTAAAGATAGAGAGTATGAATGTACCTAAAAGTATGATGGTAGAGACTCTTTTTGAGGAGCTGACATTGGTAGCGACTAATCTTACAGTAGATGTTTTACAAAATTTTGAGACTTTTCAACCAGAGAAGCAGGATGAAAATCAGGCTACACACTGTAAAAAAATTACAAAAAAAGATGGTGAAGTAAATTTTGAGAGTGCTTATGAAGTTTATAACAAGTACCGTGCATTTACTCCATGGCCAGGTATCTTCCTTGAGAGTGGTATGAAGCTGAAAAAGATAGAGCTTAGCGATAAATGTTCTCTTTATAAAGCTGGAAAGATTTTAGAGATAAATAGTGACAATATTGTAGTCGCTTGTGCAAAAGGCACTCTAAAAATCTTTACCGTACAGCCATCATCAAAAAAAGAGATGAGCGTTATCTCCTACATCAATGGTAAAAGGTTAGCAGTTGAAGATACTTTTCTTTAACACTCTCCCCTCTACACAAACCTACCTCAAAGAACTTCTTAAAAAGCAGGAACAAGAAGTACTCCCACTTGCTGTAGTTGCTGATATGCAAACAGCAGGAGTAGGAAGTCGTAACAACTCTTGGAACTCTAAAAAAGGCAATCTGTTTTTATCTTTTGCACTCGAAATAGAGTCACTTCCAAAAGACTTAAAACTTGAATCTGCTTCAATTTACTACTCTTATCTTTTAAAAGAAACACTTAACTCTTTGGGTTCAAAAGTTTTCCTTAAATGGCCAAATGATCTCTACATTGGAGAGGGTAAAGTTGGTGGAATGATTACAACTATAATTGGCAGGAGTCTTATTTGTGGTGTCGGAGTGAACTTAGAAAAAAAAGATGAAATATTTAAGGCATTAGATATTCAAGTAGAAAAAAAGATACTCCTAGAAAAATATTTTTTAAATATAGAAAAAAGAGTTTTATGGAAGCAAGTTTTTAGTAAATTTCAGTTAGAATTTCAAACTAATAAAAAATTCTTCACACATATAGATGGCGAAAAAGTTTCACTAGGTGAAGCATCGCTACAAAATGATGGAAGTTTACTAATAAATGGACAAAAGGTGTACAGTTTAAGATGAGTGAAGTAATCGTAATAGCAAATCAAAAGGGCGGCGTTGGCAAGACTACTACTGCTGTAAATTTAGCAGCTTCACTTGCTGTAGCTGAGAAAAAAGTGTTACTTATTGACTCAGATCCTCAGGCAAACGCAACTACCTCTTTAGGTTTTCATAGAAATGACTATGAATTTAATATCTATCATGTGCTTATTGGTACGAAAAAACTTAAAGATATTATTCTAAAATCTGATTTACCTACTCTTCATTTAGCTCCATCTAATATTGGTTTAGTAGGAATTGAAAAAGAGTATTACGATGCAGATAAGGCAAAAGGACGTGAGCTAGTTCTTAAAAATGCTATTGCAAATGTCAAAAAAGATTATGATTATATTATCATTGATTCTCCTCCAGCTCTTGGACCTATGACTATTAATGCACTTTCAGCATCTAATTCAGTAATAATACCTATTCAGTGTGAATTCTTTGCACTTGAAGGATTGGCACAACTTTTAAATACCGTAAAACTTGTGAGAAAGTCTATAAATACAAAGCTTACTATTAAAGGCTTTTTGCCAACAATGTTTAGCTCACAAAACAACCTTTCTAAGCAAGTGTTTGCAGACTTACAGCAACACTTTAGGGGAAAACTTTTTAAAGATGAAGAGGAGAATTATATAGTAGTTCCTCGTAATGTCAAGTTAGCAGAGTCACCATCTTTTGGAAAACCTGCTATTCTTTACGATGTAAAATCAACTGGTGCAATAGCTTACCAAAATTTAGCACAGGCAATAATAAGATAATGAAAACAATGAAGTTAGGACGTGGATTAGATGCTCTTCTTGGAGAGATAGATGAGGCTTATGAGAATGAGGGTTCTCAAAGAGATGAGATTTTAGAGATACCACTCAAAGAGATTCGCCCCAATCCATTTCAACCGAGAAAAACATTTGATGAGACTGCACTAAGTGAACTTGCTGACTCTATCAAAAATGATGGACTCCTTCAGCCTATTGTTGTGGCTGAGGATATTGATGGATATGTTCTTATCGCAGGTGAGAGGCGTTTTCGCGCAAGTAAATTAGCTAAGCTCAAAGAGATACGTGCCATAATAATTAATTCTGATGAACAGAAGATGCGCCAGTTTGCACTTATAGAAAATATACAGCGTGAAGAGTTAAATGCCATAGAGTTAGCTGCTGCTTATGGAGAACTTCTCAAGCTTCATGATATGACACATGATGAACTTGCAACGATGATTCATAAAAGTAGAACACATATTACAAATACTCTGCGTTTATTACAGCTCTCTAGTAAGACACAAAAAGCTCTTTTGGAGAAAAAGATTACAGCAGGTCATGCAAAAGTTCTCGTCGGACTCGATGAGAGGGAACAGCAACTCCTTGTAAACTCTATTATCGGGCAGAAACTGAGTGTTCGTGAAGTTGAGTCGATGATTAAGTCGATGAAATCTCCATCAAATGAAGCAGTTCTAAAACACGAACAAACTCTTTATAACTTTGATGGAGTAAAAAATCGTTTTAACACTTTGGGTTTTAAAGTAAAAACGAGTAAAAATTCTCTTACGATAGAGTTCTCTTCTGAAGAAGAAATAGAAGAATTTATGATACATATTAGAGACTAAGTAGCTAATTTTTAAATTTTCTTTCACATTTAACTATCCTTTCAATTTAATCATAGTATAATCTCGCAACTTTTAGGAGGTGCTATGTTAGATATAAATCCAATACTACTCTTGGTTACATTTGTTGTATTTGTTTCGCTTATAGCCGTTCTAAATAGTTGGCTTTATAATCCACTGTTTAGCTTTATGAATAAGCGTGACGAAGACATCAAAAGAGATCTCGACAAAGTCGGTTCTAATGATGATGAAATCGCAACTCTTACCGAAAAAGCTGAATCAATAGTTATAACTGCTAAACTAGAAGCTGCGGCCCTAAGAGAAAAAGTTATTGCAGATGCTAAGGCATTAGCTGAGAGCAAGTTAGAGGCAAAACGTGCTGAACTTGCTAGTGAATATTCAGAGTTTGAGCAGTCACTTGCGAAATCTCAAAATGAGTTGACTTCTGACTTAATGTCACAAGTTCCGGTATTTAAAGAAGCTGTAAAAGCTAAATTTAGTCAAATATAAGGGTGTGATGTGAGTAGAATTTTAGTACTATTACTGATGATATCAACTTATGCATTAGCATCTGAAACTGGTCATAGTGAAACTGATATTGTACAACGTACAGTAAACTTTTTACTATTCGCTGGGGTTGTTTGGTATCTAGTTGGGGAGCCTGCAAAGAACTACTTTGCATCAAGAAGTCAAGCAATCGCTGATGAATTGAAAAAGGTTCAGGAAAGACTTGATGAATCAGTTGCCCTGAAAAAAGAGGCACTAGCTAAAATATCTGATGCCGAGAAGTTTGCAGAAGATTTAGTGGTTTCATCAAAGAAAGAGAATAAGATAATTAATGACCATATTATGGCTCAGTGTGAAACTGATCTTGAAACACTTGTAAAACAGGGTGTTATCTCAAGAAATTTTGCACAGAGAAATATGGTTCAAAATGTTGTTGAAAATGTTCTTAAAGAGATTCTTGCTCAAAGTTCAAATGACTTTGATAAAGAAGCTATGGCTAATGTTATTTTGAAAAAGGTTGCTTAATATGGAAGAACTTATTGCAAAAAAATACATAAAAGCTTTAAGCTCAGGTTCTGATTTAGCCTTTATGGAAAATGTCTCTGAGATATTTTCTGCATTATCTGACTCATTTTCTGATAAAAAACTTGTTAGTATTCTTGACAATACGCATGTAAATGCGAGTGACAAGTCTAGTATCCTGTTGGATGCAGTTAAATCTGCTCAATCTGATAAAGTTAACAATTTAATTAAACTTTTAGTTGCACACAAGCGTATAAATATAATTCCTGCAATTGCAAAAGAATTACAAAAAAATATTGCGAATGCAACTAAAACTTATAAAGGTCTTGTTTATAGCAATAGTGATATTGATACAAATGTCATGAGTGAACTAAGTAATGGTTTAAGCAAAAAATTTGATTCTACGATTACCTTATCATCTATTAAAAACGATTTTAACGGTATTAAAGTAGAAGTAGCAGGTCTTGGTGTAGAGATTAATCTCTCTAAAGACAGAATCGATAGTCAAATTATAGAACATATAATTAAAGCAATTTAACTTCATAAGAGGAGAACAATAGTGGTAGCAAAAATTAAAGCTGATGAAATCAGCTCAATTATTAAAGAACGTATCGACAATTTTGAATTAAATGTCGATATTAATGAAACAGGTAAAATCGTTTCTTATGCTGATGGTGTTGCACAAGTTTACGGACTAAGCAATGTTATGGCTGGTGAAATGGTAGAGTTCGAAGATGGAACACGTGGTTTAGTAATGAACCTTGAAGAGAGCGCAGTAGGTGTTGTTATCCTAGGTGCTGGTACTGAACTTCGCGAAGGTATGAGTGTAAAGCGTCTTGGAAGACTTCTTAAAGTTCCAGTTGGTGATGCACTTCTTGGTCGTGTTGTCAATGCTCTTGGTGAGCCAATAGATGGTAAAGGTCCAATAGAAACTACTGAAACTCGTTTGGTAGAAGAGAAAGCTCCTGGAATTATGAATCGTAAATCAGTTCATGAACCTCTAGCAACTGGTATTAAAGCAATTGATGCTCTCGTACCAATTGGTCGTGGTCAACGTGAGCTTATCATTGGTGACCGTCAGACTGGTAAAACTACAGTTGCAATTGATGCAATCATTAACCAAAAGGGTAATGGTGTTTCTTGTGTATATGTAGCAATCGGTCAAAAAGAGTCAACAGTAGCACAAATTGTTCGTCGTTTAGAAGAACATGGTGCTATGGAGTATACAATTATTGTATCTGCAACTGCTGCTGAAGCTGCTGCACTTCAATTCTTAGCTCCATATACTGGTGTTACTATGGGAGAGTACTTCCGTGATAATGCAAGACATGGTTTAATTGTTTATGATGATTTATCTAAGCATGCAGTTGCATACCGTGAGATGTCACTTATTCTTCGTCGTCCTCCTGGTCGTGAAGCTTATCCTGGTGATGTTTTTTATGTTCACTCTCGTTTACTTGAGCGTGCTGCAAAAATGTCTGATGAAGAGGGTGCTGGATCGCTTACTGCTCTTCCAATTATTGAAACACAAGCTGGTGATGTTGCGGCATATATTCCAACAAATGTTATCTCAATTACTGATGGACAAATCTTCTTAGAAACAGATCTATTTAACTCGGGTGTTCGTCCAGCGATTAACGTTGGTCTTTCTGTTTCTCGTGTTGGTGGTGCTGCTCAGATTAAAGCTACTAAGCAAGTTGCTGGTACCTTGCGTCTTGACCTTGCTCAGTATCGTGAACTTCAAGCATTTGCTCAGTTCGCTTCTGATCTTGATGAAGTTTCTCGTAACCAACTTGAACGTGGTCAAAGAATGGTTGAAGTTCTTAAGCAAGGGCCTTTCTCTCCACTCTCTGCAGAGAAGCAAGTTGCAATTATCTTTGCTGGAAATGAAGGTTTCTTAGATGATATGGATGCATCTAATGTTGTTCGTTTTGAAGCTGAAATGTATCCATTCTTGGAAGCATCTTATCCTCAAATTTTTGAGAATATAAGAAGTGCATCTAAGGTTGATGATGATACTAAGGCTCTTTTAATTAAAGCACTTGAAGAGTTCAAAGCTAGCTTTGTAGCTAACTAAGGAATAACACAATGGCAAACTTGAAAGATATTCAAAGACAGATAAAGAGTGTTTCTAACACTCAAAAGACGACTCGTGCGATGAAGCTAGTTTCTACTGCAAAGCTTCGCCGTGCAGAAGAACTTGCTACTCGTTCTCGTCTTTATGCTCAAAAGATGAATCAGGTAATTGCCGAGATAGCTGGACGTATAGAGTGTGCCAAAGTTGGAGGAATTGACAATCGTTGTTTTAAGAAGATTGAAAATCCAAAGATGGTAGACATCGTTTTTGTTACTGCTGATAAAGGTCTTTGTGGTGGTTTTAATATTCAAACTATCAAAGCTGTGAAGAAACTTTTAAAAGAGTACAAAGAACAAAATGTAAAAGTACGTTTACGTGGTATCGGTAAAAAAGGTGTTGAATTTTTTAAATATAACGAAGTTGAACTTTTCGATGCTGTTATTGATTTAAGTTCTAAACCTGATAAAGTAAGATCTGATGAGTTCATCAGAACATCTGTGCTTGACTTTAAAGATGGTAAGGTTGATGCCCTTCATATTGTATATAATGGGTATAAAAA
This sequence comes from Sulfurimonas sp., assembly GCA_027056465.1. GTDB lineage: Bacteria > Campylobacterota > Campylobacteria > Campylobacterales > Sulfurimonadaceae > Sulfurimonas. The sequence goes on along the minus strand of JALUKS010000088.1, from coordinate 16,820 downwards.
TATGTTAACTCAAGAGTTACACGTAAATAAAGTCTTACCAATTGACACTTCAGATATTGAGTGTTCAAAAAAGACAAATAAATCAATGTTAGAAATTGAAGCACAAGATGAAGAAAACATGCTTGATTCTTTAGTGAATAAATATGTTGACTATAACCTTTATTATGCACTGATTGATTCAGTTGCTGCAGAGCATTCAGCTCGTATGCAAGCAATGGATACAGCGACAAACAATGCAAGCGATATGGTTAAATCACTTAATGTACAGTTTAATAAAGCACGTCAAGCTGCTATTACTACCGAGCTGATAGAGATTATCAGTGGTGTGGAGTCTATGAAATAATGGAGAATAATAATATGATTGGAAAAATTAGCCAAGTTATGGGTCCAGTTGTTGATGTTGATTTTGAGGGATACCTTCCTATAATCAACGAAGCAATTGAAGTCAAAGTAAGCCTAGACGGTAAAGATCACCGTCTAGTTTTAGAAGTTGCAGCTCACTTAGGTGATGGTCGTGTAAGAACGATTGCAATGGATATGAGTGAAGGTTTAGTTCGTGGTATGGATGCTACTGCTACTGGTGCTCCTATCAAAGTTCCTGTTGGAGAGAAAGTTCTTGGACGTATCTTCAATGTTATCGGTGAGACTATCGATGGTGGTGAGCAAGTTACAGATTCTGATACTTGGTCAATTCACCGTGCTCCACCACCACTTGTAGATCAATCTACTACTACTGAAATGTTTGAAACAGGTATCAAAGTTGTTGATTTACTTGCTCCTTACTCTAAGGGTGGTAAAGTTGGACTATTCGGTGGTGCTGGTGTTGGTAAAACAGTTATCATCATGGAGCTTATCCACAATGTTGCACACGGTCATGACGGTTTATCTGTTTTCGCTGGTGTTGGTGAGAGAACACGTGAAGGAAATGACCTTTACTACGAGATGAAAGACTCGAATGTACTGGACAAAGTTGCACTGTGCTACGGACAGATGAGTGAGCCTCCAGGTGCACGTAACCGTATTGCACTTACAGGTATTACTATGGCTGAGTATTTCCGTGATGAGAAAGGTCTTGATGTTCTTATGTTCATTGACAATATCTTCCGTTTTGCTCAATCAGGTTCTGAAATGTCAGCACTTCTTGGACGTATCCCTTCAGCAGTTGGTTACCAACCAACACTTGCTCGTGAAATGGGTGCTCTTCAAGATAGAATTACATCAACTAACAAAGGTTCAATTACTTCAGTTCAGGCTGTTTATGTACCTGCAGATGATTTAACTGACCCGGCTCCTGCTTCTGTTTTTGCTCACTTAGATGCAACTACAGTTCTTAACCGTAAAATTGCTGAAAAAGGTATCTATCCTGCAGTTGATCCACTTGATTCAACTTCAAGATTACTTGATCCACAAATTGTTGGTGAAGAGCATTATGCTGTTGCACGTGGTGTACAAACTACACTTCAAAAATATAAAGACCTTCAAGATATTATTGCGATTCTTGGTATGGACGAGCTTAGTGAAGATGACAAAAATGTTGTTGAACGTGCTCGTAAAATTGAGAAGTTCCTTTCTCAACCATTCTTTGTTGCTGAAGTATTTACAGGTGCTCCTGGTAAGTATGTTAAACTTGAAGATACTATCAAAGGTTTTAAAGGTATTCTTAACGGTGATTACGATCACATGTCTGAAAACTCTTTTTACATGGTTGGTGGTATGGACGAAGCTCTTGCTAAACACGAGAAAAACAAATAGACCCTCAAGGGTTTATTTAAAGGACAATAATGGAAACATTTAGACTTGAAATCTTTACTCCTAATGGTGAAATCTATCATGGTTCTGCTCTTAGTGTAGTTCTTCCTGGTGAAGAGGGAGAGTTCGGAGTACTTGCGCATCACTCATCTTTAACAACACTTTTAACAACTGGTGTAGTTGATGTTGAAAAAGAAGATAAATCAGTTGAATCTATTGTGATAAACTGGGGTGTCGTGCAAGTTGATGAAGAAAAAGTTATTATTTTAGTAGAAGGTGCTGCTCCAATTCGTGGTGCAAATGAATCTGAGATTGCGAAAGCTCTTGAAGACGCGAAGAAACTTATTGAAGAAGTTGCAGATTCTAGTTCGGCTATAGCATCTGTTTCTGCTAAAATAGAAACTGCTGCACAAAAACTAATATAGTACTATGCTAAACAATTTAATAGATTTTTATCTTAAAAGTAATCCTGTAACTATAGGAGTTCTTGCTCTCTTGGCCATGTACTTTTTTGTACTTAACTGGGTTTTCTTTTACAGATATTTTTCTATTAATAGTTGGCTACAAACTGAAAGTAACTCACTCGAGTCTCTTTTAATGGGTGGTTCAACTGTAAATAAAGACTCTTTTTTAAATAATTTTATTAAAACAAGTAATGTTATTTCAAAAGAAGTTCTAGCACTCGCTATGCTTGCTGCTACAAAAGAGGCTACAAAAGGTCTCTCTATACTCTCTGTATTTGCATCTACAACTCCATTTATTGGTCTTTTTGGTACGGTTGTTTCGATTCTTGATACCTTTACACACATAGGGCAAACAACAGGGAGTATGTCTGTTATTGCTAGTGGGGTAAGTGATGCTCTTGTAGCAACTGCAGGTGGTATTTTTGTAGCCATATTTGCTTATACTTACCATCAAATATTAAAAAGAAAATCATTTGAACTTGTATCATTCCTTCAAATGCAAAGTGATGCGATATTAGCTCGTAAGGCATAAAACTATGGTATATGATTGGGATGATAAGCCAGAGTTAAACATTACTCCTCTTGTAGATGTAATGCTTGTACTTTTAGCTATTTTAATGGTTATCGCTCCAAATATTATCTATGAAGAAAATATAAAACTTCCTCAAGGTTCTACCACTCAGCAGCTTTCAAAGATACCTCCTGTACATATTAGTATTGATAAAGAGAAAAATATTAAGATAAATAAAGACACTTATTTACTGAATGCTTTTATGGATAATTTTGTATTGTATGCTTCAAAACTTAATAAAAAAGCTACCGTCTTAATTAGTGCTGATGAGAGTTTAGACTATGGTTTGGTTATGTCTATACTAGCTGCTGTCAAACAAGCAGGTTTCTCTGAGGTCTCTTTAGCTACAAATGGATAAGTTATATGAGTAATCAAACGAATACTCATTTTTATTTAAGTGGTCTTATATCTTTAGGGCTTTTTATAGTATGTTTATTTTTAGCAGTTAATATCCTATTTTCACCTTCAAAAAAAAATAGTTTTGGACTTAAAAAAGATACTTATATCTCTATTTCATTAGAAATACCAAAAGTAAAATCACATAAGCCAAAAAAAGTTCAAAAAGCAGCAGCAACCGTTCAAGAAGTCTCTGCACCGAAAAAAAATGTAGATATAAATAATCTATTTTCAGATGTATGGACAAAAAAAATTGTATATAAAAAAGAGAAGATAAGACCACAAAATAGCAAGAGACTTTTAGATATACAGAAAAAAATTCACACTACAAAAGAGAATGATGTAAAATCAATTTCTGAAAAAGTAAATAATCTTGATAGCATTGATACAAAAAGTGAAGCAGAGTCTAGTTCAACAGCAGAGCAAGTTAATGAATATTTGGCTAAAATTCAGGCAATTGTTTATCAGTATTTTAGGGTTCCTGCCAACTCAGAAGGAAGTAGTGTTAAAACTGTTATTGAGTTAAATTCTCTCGGGAAGGTATTAGACTTTCGTGTACTTACTTATTCAAATAATGAAGCACTTAATAGAGAAGCTGATAAAATTAAAGAGCGACTGATACATGTGATTTTTCCTGAAAATCCTGAGCATCGCTCTAGTAAAACTATTGTAATATTAATATCTAAGGAGTAAGATTTGAAAATACTATTTTCACTACTATTTGCGTTTACACTTGTGTTTGCAGGAGATGCAACTATTGAGGTTATTAAAAAGGTGGATGCACTTCCATCTATTGCTATAGAAGATGCCTCTATGAGTTATAATGACACTTTTAAATTGCAGTTTTTTAAGTCTTTAGTGGCAGACTTAAATGTTATTAGTCTCTTTAATGTTGATAGGCATTATAGAACTTCAGAATTTGATGCAAACTCTGTTTTAGTTAAGAACAAAGATATGAATTATGTAGTTCGCTATAAGATGCAGAATGATGATAATGGTGCTCTTAATGTGGAGATGAAGATACTTCAGGATAATGCTACCGTTTTTTCAAAAAGTTATAAAATAGGTCGTAGAGATATTTATATGTTTATTAGCCATGCTATTGCATATGATATTAATGAATTTATGGGTGAACCTTCTGTTGCTTGGATGAAACGTAAGGTAATATTTTCTCGAATTGTTGGTCCTAAAAAGAGTGAAATAGTTATTTCAGACTACTCATTAGCTTATCAGCATGTAATGGTAAAGGGTGGTTTTGATGTTTTCCCTAAGTGGGCAAATCACAAGCAGAATGCTTTTTACTATACGGCACTTGATACTGCACAACCTACACTTAAAAAAGTAGATATGAAAACACTTAAGGTTTCATCTATTATCTCTTCTGATGGTATGATGATCTGTTCGGATGTAAGTCGTGATGGAAAAACACTTCTTCTTACTATGGCTAAAAAAGGGCAACCTGATATATACACATATAATGTGGAGACACATAGATATAGAAGAGAGACAACTTATGGTGGTATTGATGTAAATGCTCAGTTTATGGATAAGAATAAAATAATCTTTATATCTTCAAGACTTGGCTATCCGAATGTTTTTTCTAAAGATTTAGCAACAAAAGAGGTGGAGCAGCTGGTCTATTATGGTAAAAGTAACTCTGCTTGTAGTTCAAATGGTAAGTATATTGTTTACAAGGCGAGAGAGACATCTAATGCCTTTGAACGTAACACTTTTAATCTCCATCTTATATCCATGAAAACAGATTTTATTCGTCGTCTTACTGCTACGGGAGTTAATGAATTTCCAAGATTCTCGGAAGATGGGGATGCCATTCTTTTTATAAAGAACTATAAAAACCAAAGTAGCATAGGAATTATAAGACTTACACACAATAAGAACTATCTTTTTCCTCTTAAATATGGAAAAGTTCAGTCTATGGATTGGTAAAGATTAAATATAATAGGCTTTTTTATTATTTTTAGATATAATAAATCAATTTTTAAAAATCAAGGAAACAAAATATGAAAAGTATAGTACTTTCAAGTGTTGTTACGGCACTATTATTTTTTAGTGGATGTAGCACAAATAAACCAGCTGTAGATACAAAGGCAGTAACTGAAACTCCAGCAGTACAAGAAGTAGAACCAGTAGCTACTGAAACTGTATCAGGAGAAAATAGTATGGTAGATTCATCATCTAATACGACTGATTCATCAAATAGTGTGAGTATGTCTGATGTTGAATCAAAGCTTTCATCTGTACATTTTGCTTTTGATAAATATAGCATTACTCCAGAGATGCAAGCAAAGATTTCTAAAGTAGCAGAACTTGGAAAAACTAGTGCATCTCAGTTTAATGTAAAACTAGAAGGTAACTGTGATGAGTGGGGAAGTGATGAGTATAACTTCGCACTCGGACTTAAACGTGCCGATGCTGTAAAAAAAGCTTTAGTAGCAGAGGGTATTGATGCAAGCCGTATCTCAATGGTAAGTTATGGAGAGTCAAATCCTGTATGTACAGAGCAAACTAAAAAGTGCTATGCTGAAAATCGTCGTGTAGACTTTAAACTCTTACCATAAGTTTAAAAGTTCATGATAACTTGTAAGAAAGTACTGCTACTACTCTCTTGCTTACCTCCAATTTTTTCACTTGCTGCTGAACCTTCTGCGTTTGGTGCTGGTGATCTTACAAACTCAAATCCTTATGGACTTACTTCCAATGAAAAAGTTCTTTTAGAAACAAAAAAAAATCTTCATAAAGTTTCTGTTAAAAGTAATAATCAAGAGAATGAGTTAGACTCACTACGAGAAAGAATTGATGGTTTGCAGAGTATTATAGAGAGTCTTAGTAGAAAAGCACATAACAATAAAATAAATCTCAAAAAACAGAATGAATTGAATAATTTGAAGTTAGAAAATACAGGTGAATATGAGAAGCGTTTAAGTGAGGTAGTAACAGCAAACACTCAAAGTATAGAGAAGCAAAAGATCGTGATGCAAGATATGTCACTCCTTATCGATACAATAAATAAAGAGTATGTTTCTAAAAATGAATTTAATAGACTCGTAAATGATGTGAATGCATTTAAAGTTTTAGTTGCAAAAGAGCTGAAAAGTAGTTCCAAAAAAGTCAATAACTCTTCAATAAGTAAAAAGAGTTCAGCGACACTTTATAATGAAGCAGCAGCACTTTATAAGAAAAAATACTATACAAATGCTATCAGAAACTACGAAGTCTTAATCAAACGTAAATATAAACCAGCCTATGCACACTATATGATAGGTGAGATGAACTATAAGCGAAAAAATTATGCAACTGCAATATCTTACTTTAAAAAAAGTTCTTCTCTCTACTCAAAAGCATCGTATATGCCTAACTTGATGCTCCATACAGCGGTGAGTATGGAAAAAACTGGAGATACTGGGCATGCAAATACTTTTTTTAAAGCAATAGTCTCAAAATATCCAAATAGTGCTGAGGCAAAAGATGCAAGAGTCTTTCTTCAGCAGTAATATATAAAATTATGATAAAATCGCGAAATTAAAATTAATAAAGGAAATAATAATGGCAATAGAAGCAAATCAAATCGTATCTTTAGAGTACGAAGTAAAAGATGGTGACACAGTAGTAGATAGTAATGTTGGTGGAGCTCCACTAGTATTTATGTTTGGTAAAGGTCAAATCATTCCAGGTTTAGAGAATGGAATTGCAAATATGGCTATTGGTGAGAAGGGTGATGTTCTTGTAAAACCTGCTGATGCTTATGGTGAATATAATGCAGAAGCTACTCAAGAAGTACCTGCTGATCAATTCGCTGGTATCGATTTAGAGTTAGGAATGACTCTTTATGGTCAAGCAGAAGATGGTGGCACTACACAAGTAACTGTTAAAGAGATGGGTGCAGAAACTGTAACTATTGACTTTAATCACCCTTTAGCTGGTAAAACTTTATTATTTACAGTTACTGTTAATAATGTAAGAGAAGCTACAGCTGAAGAAGCTATGACTGGTGTTCCAGCTGAGAACAAACCTGCTGAGGGTGAAAGCTGTGGAACAGGCTGTGGATGTCACTAATTTTGTAACTGCTTCAGAGGCTTCTTACCAAGCCTTTAAAACAGCTACCCTTTTAAAAACACTTAGTGTCAATGCCCTTATAATGGGTGAGACAGGTGTTGGAAAAAAGTGTCTAGCCTCTTTTATACTTTCAGATGCATCCATTATTGATGCATCTAACTTCGATGAATTATTTCTAAGCTTAGAGAGCAGTAGTGAAATCATCATTTCAAACATAGATAACTCACCAAATATTGAACGACTTATTCAAGCTATTAAAGATAATAGTGTCCGTGTTATCGCAACTTCTAAACAATCTTTTTCAAATGAATTTATTGATGATTTTTTTAGTGTCAAGTTTAACATTCCACCTCTTATACAAAGAGATGCAGATGTAGATGAATTGGTAGCTATATTTGAAGAAGAGGCAGCAGAACTATTTGGTGGAGATCAAAAGCTTGATTTGAATAATTTTGTTCCAGATCTTTCACAAAACTCCAACTCTTTAAAACGCCAAGTTATGATTAATTATCTTCTGCAAGATATTCAAGACAAAGAGTTGATGCAGATTATAGAAAATTATCTACATGATAAATTAGGTTCAAATAGTGACTATAGAAATTATCTTTATCTTTATGAAGCACCACTTATTAAAGCAGGACTTCATAGATTTAAGTCACAACTCCAACTTGCAGATAAGTTGGGACTCAACAGAAATACATTGAGAAAAAAAATATCTGACAATAAACAATATTTATAGGGAGAAACAAAAATGAGTAAAATAGCGATGATATTTGCAGGGCAGGGTAGTCAAGCAGTAGGAATGGGAAAAGATTTTTATGAAAATAGTGAGGTGGCTCGTGAGATGTTCGCTAAAGCTGGCGAGCGTATCGGTGTTGATTTTAAAGCATTAATCTTTGAAGAGAATGATAAACTAGGGCAAACTGCTTACACACAACCCGCGATACTTTTAGTACAGATGATTGCTTACAAGCTTTTCACTGATGCTTGTCCAGATTTAAAAGCTGAAATGTTTTTAGGACACTCTCTGGGTGAATTCTCTGCTCTTTGTGCTTCGGGTGCTATTGATTATGTAGATGCTGTAGAGCTTGTGCATAAACGCGGTTCACTTATGCAAGGAGCTTGTGAGGGTGTAAACGCAGGAATGATGGTACTTGTTGGACTTGATGATGCTACTGTTGAAAAAGTGTGCGAAGATGCACAATCTGAGGGCAAAAAAGTGTGGCCTGCAAACTATAATCAAGATGGTCAGTTGGTTGTTGCAGGTATCAAAGATGATTTGGTCTCATTAGAGCAGACTTTTAAAGATGCAGGTGCAAAACGTGCAATTATTCTTGATATGTCAGTCGCTTCTCATTGTGAGCTGTTAGCTTCAGCACAAGAGCCACTTGCAGAGCTTATGGAGAAGATGGTTACAGATAATTTCTCAGCGCCTATAGTCTCCAATGTAACAACGCAAAAATACTCTTCAAAAGCCGAAGCCGTAGCACTTTTAAAAGAGCAACTCGTAAAACCTGTAAAGTATAAGCACTCTATTTTAGCAGTAGCTCCAGAACTTGATATGGCGATAGAGTTCGGCAATGGCATAACTCTCAAAGGGCTTAACAGAAGAGTAGCAAAAGGGTTAAAAACTCTTAATATCTCTGATATGGCTTCCTTAGAGAAAGTAAAAGAGGAAATCTGTTCATAGTATGCGAATAACTCTTGCACAGACATCTCCTAAGTTAAATAGAAGTAATTTAGGGGAGATTATAGAAATTATCAGCAGTGTAAAAGAGCAGAGTGATCTGATCGTTTTTCCTGAACTCTCTCTAAGTGGTTATATGCTTCAAGATAAGCTGAGTGAAGATGCTTGGGAACTTGCAGAGTTAGAGAGACTACGAGAACTAAGTAGCGATATAGATATAGTTGTCGGTGCTGCGTTTCGTGAAGAGAATCACTTTAGAAACACGGCTCTTTACTTTAGTAAAGGCGAGTTACTAAGCCATCACAATAAAGTTCACTTACCAAATTATGGTATGTTTGAAGAGGCACGCTACTTTGAAGCTGGTAATGTTTTTGAGAGTTTTCTGGTGGATGAGAGAAGAGTCTCGATGGTTATTTGTGAAGACCTTTGGCATAAAAATGTCCATCATGACCTTATCGCACAAAACCCAGATATGATAATAGCTCTTGTCGCTTCACCTGCTCGTGGGTTTAGTGATGATGGTTTAGAGATTCAGAAGCAGTGGTATGAGATTGTCGAGGGTGTGGCTAAAGAGTGTAGTGCGAAGTTACTCTTTGTAAATCGTGTTGGCTTTGAAGATGGACTCGGTTTTTGGGGTGGCTCTTGCATCATTGATGCAGATGGTAGAAGAGTAGCAGAGCTAGAAAATTACAAAACAGAGATAAAAACATTTGAAATATAAAAGTCAACTATTATGAATAAAGGAGAAAACTTAGACCAAACACCTAATTAAAATGTTTCAGTTTGAAACACTTTTAATAGCTAAATTCAATCATGCTGTAGCTCCTTTTGAGTTATGG
>JALUKS010000088.1:0-7030 GCA_027056465.1 Sulfurimonas sp. | reverse complement strand
TTTCGAGGTTCTTATCTTTAAACAATAAGTTTAAGGTTAAAAGATAATTCCTAAGGAATAATCGTTCTCTTGCTTATCTCTTTGTGTGTATTTTACAGTAATTTTTGGTAGAAGGATAGAGATTTGAAAATAGCAATAATGGGTGCAATGCCCGAAGAGATAACACCGATTTTAGAGATTGTTGGTGAGTATAAAACAACCCAATATGCCAATAACACTTACTACGAAGCCTCATATAAAGGATGTGAAGTTGTTATTGCTCACTCGAAGATAGGAAAAGTTTTTTCTACTTTAACAGCGACTTCAATGATAGAACATTTTGCTTGTACTACACTACTTTTTTCAGGTGTAGCTGGTGGTATTAATCCCTCTCTTAAAATTGGGGATTTGATTGTTGCTACAAAACTCTCGCAACATGATTTAGACATTACAGCGTTTGGTCATCCTATGGGGTTTGTACCTGGGGGTTCTGTTTTTGTTGAGACAGATAAAGAGCTTATTTCAGTGGCAAAAGATGTTGCAAAAGAGCTTGATAAAAATTTTCAAGAGGGTGTTATTGCTACTGGAGATCAGTTTGTGCATGATACAAAGATAAAAGAGGCAATAGTGAAAAACTTTGGTGCTGATGCCCTAGAGATGGAAGGTGCTAGTGTTGCAGTCGTTTGTGATGCGCTGCATGTTCCCTGTTTTATTCTTCGTGCTATTAGCGATACTGCCGATACTGATGCGAGTTTCTCATTTGATGAGTTTATGGAATCAAGTGCGATTATCTCTGCTGCGTTTGTTATGAAAATGGTGGATAAAATTATTGAGTAAGCAGAGCATTAAACTCTCCAAAAAGATAATGTCGAGACTTGGTAAAACAAACGCTGAGTTTAAGCTGATAGAGGAGGGCGACAAGATACTTGTCGGACTCTCTGGAGGGAAAGACTCTCTTACTATGATTCATGCTATGAGAGAGCAACAGCGCCGCGCACCTTTTGCGTTTGAGTTTATCGCAGTTACTATCTCTTATGGAATGGGAGAAGATTTTTCTGCACTAGAAAAACATTGTGAAGAGAGTGGTATCAAGCATGTAGTGAAGACTACACAAACCTATGAACTTGCAAAAGAGAAGATACGTAAAAACTCCTCATATTGCAGTTTCTTCTCACGTATGCGACGCGGTTATCTCTATAGTGTAGCGTTAGAGTTAGGGTGTAATAAAGTGGCATTAGGTCACCATATGGATGATGCAGCCGAGAGCTTCTTTATGAACTTTATCTATAATGGTCAGATGAGAAGTTTAGCACCAAAATATAGAGCAGAAAATGGTCTTGTCGTTATCCGTCCACTTATTCAGATGCGCGAACGCCAACTTCGTGCATTCGTAGTGGATAACAACATCGAAGCCATAGGCGATGAGGCTTGTCCTGCTATGCGTTTTGATGTCAAGATGCCTCATGCTAGAGAGGATACTAAACAGATGTTAGCGAAGATGGAAGAGGATTTTCCACAACTCTTTACATCACTTAATGCTGCGTTTAAAAATATAAGCGTAGATAGTTTCTTTATGCAAGAGCCATATAAAGAAGAGATTAAATAGTCTCTTCTTCATAAATGACAACAGTTCCTGCAAGTAAATCATGAAAACCTCTTTTGTCTCTTCTAAACGCGACCATAATAAATCCTAGTAAAAAAGCCAATGTTGAAACTATATACCCAAAAGAGCGAGTTATCGCTTGGATATTATTTATATCTTTGAGTGTTTTAGCATCCACTATCTTAATATGTACGAACTTCTTCCCAGGGGTAGCCCCTCGCCATCTTTTCCAAAAAAGAAGAGTTACTAAAAGAGTTGTAATTTCAAAGAGCATTTCCCACTGCATAGAAGTTTGGGGTTGCTTATCTAGTGCATGAGTATTACCACTCATTGCCATCATCATATTTTGTTGGTATTGTGAAAAGTCGAACCAGTTGCCATCACTTAAAAAGTAGATGACAATGGCGACTGGGAGAGCGAGAAAAAGTGTATCTAAAAGTGAAGCAAGAAATCGAATCCAAAATCCTGCATATCTTACTTCTCTCATAGACTAATTATACGTGATAGTTTGGAGCTTCTTGAGTGATGATAACATCATGAACATGAGACTCTTTAAGTCCAGCAGAAGTTATCTGAACAAACTCAGCTTTATCCCAGAACATCTCAATAGATTCACTTCCACAGTAACCCATTGAAGCACGAAGTCCACCCATCATTTGATGCACAATTCCTGCGATACTTCCACGGAATGGAACACGACCTTCTATTCCTTCTGGAACGAGTTTATCAGCTGCAGTTCCTTCTTGAAAGTAACGGTCATTTGAACCCTTTTGCATAGCGCCGATAGAACCCATACCACGGTATGATTTGTACTGACGACCTTGGAACATGATAGTCTCACCGGGAGACTCTTCAGTACCTGCAAGGAGAGATCCAGCCATGATACATGAAGCACCAACAGCAAGAGCTTTAGAAATATCTCCAGAGTATTTGATACCACCATCAGCGATAACAGGAACACCATGAGGACGAGCAGCTTCAGCACACTCATCAATAGCAGAAATTTGTGGTACACCAACACCCGCAACGATTCTAGTAGTACAAATACTACCTGGTCCAATACCAACTTTAACAGCATCTGCCCCAGCTTCAATAAGAGCGAGAGTCGCTTCAGCAGTAGCGATATTTCCAGCGATAATATCTATCTCCATTGTCTCTTTGATTTTCTTTACAGTGTCAAGAATACCTTTAGAATGACCATGAGCAGAATCAAGAACTAAAACATCTACTCCTGCATCAACAAGTGCTTTTGCACGATCAAACTGACCAACACCGATTGCTGCACCAACAACAAGACGACCAAATGAGTCTTTGTTTGAGTTTGGATATTCTATGCGTTTTTTGATGTCTTTAATCGTTACAAGACCTTTTAAATCACCATCTTCATCAATAATAGGGAGTTTTTCTATCTTGTTTTTGTGCATAATATCAGCTGCATCATCAAGGCTAATACCTTTAGTTGCAGTTATAAGAGGCATATGTGTCATAACTTCTGAAGCGAGTTTAGACATATCTTTTTCAAAACGCATATCACGGTTTGTAAGAATACCTAAAAGTTTATTGTGCGTATCGACAACAGGCACACCTGAGATTTTAAACTCTTGCATAAGGAGTTCAGCATCAGCTAAAGTTGCATCTGGATGTACAAAAATAGGGTCGATAATAATCCCACTTTCGCTCTTTTTAACCTTTGTGACTTGTTTGCATTGTGTCTCAATATCCATATTTTTATGGATGATACCGATACCACCAAGTCTCGCCATTGCTATAGCTGCACGATACTCTGTTACTGTGTCCATAGCAGCTGAAACCATAGGAATTTTCAGGCTGATATTTTTTGTTAATTTTGTTTCTAATGATACTTCTTTTGGAAGAACTTCGGAATATTGAGGTACTAAAAGTACATCTTCAAATGTTAGGGCTTGTTTACGAATTCTCATGGTCATCCTTTTAAAATTTGTGGATTATATCTTTATTGTGGTTAAAAGGAGGTAAAAGGAATAGTTATTTTAAACACTGCACCATCTTTTTCATTGTAAACATCTATTTTTCCACTACAATGTTCTTCTATAATTATCTTTGACATATAGAGACCAAGACCTGTTCCATCTTTTTTCATTTTTGTTGAAAAATAAGGGTCAAAAATTTTAGTGATAATGCCCTCAGAAATACCACCACCATTATCACTAATGATTAAGTATGAATTTGTTTCATCATCAAAAGTTTTGATATTTATACAAGGTGTTTCTACCTGTTTTTCAACAAGAATATCCTCTGCATTTTTTATAAGATTTAAGATAACTTGTCTTAACTCGTTGGGATAAGTGTTTATCTTTATGTGACAATTAAAATCAGTGTTAATGTCGATATTTTTATTTTCTATTGATGTTGTAACTATATTTAAAACAGCTATTGCTATATCTGAAAAAAGTATTTCAACCCTTTCCTTATCCTCTTTATAAAAGCCTCTAAAGTCATCTATAGTTTTACTTAAGTGTTGTGATAAGCCAGTAATTGATTTGAGTTTTTCATCAAAATATTTTTCATCATAGCTATCAAGCATTATCTTTAAAATAAGATCATTAGCATTCGCAGATACTGCACTTAAAGGTTGACGCCACTGATGGGCTATCATGGCTATCATTTCACCCATCTGAGCTAATTTACTCTGCTGCAGCATCGCTTTGTCTTTTTCTCTGTTTTTTTCAACTTCACATTTTACTTTGTTTTCTAAGGACATGTTAATCTCTTCTAATTCCAAAGATGTTTGTGAAATAAGATGCGATAGTGCCTTAAGTGTTAAGCTATTACTTTTTCTTCTATCTTTTGTGACTAGTTCATCGTTTATCGAAGATAATTTCTTGTGAGTATCTAAATGAGTATTTTCCTGTAAGCCTAATATAGTCATAGTTTGATTGAGAAGTTCTTTTGTTTGAGTGCTTGTATTTGAGTAAAATTCACCATAGGTAAAAAAGCCACTTATATTTGCTATTTTAGATAATGGAAGTAACTCTAAGTTAATACTCTCTTGAAGGAGTGCTTTTCTTGCCATACAGGAGTATATAAAGATTGATTCACTACTATTGTCATAAAGGGTATCTTTAATAGTATTAGAATAACTTAAAATAGTTTCAATATTTCCATATCCAAATGTAACTTTGTCTCCAATATTGATATTACCAGCAAATGTCAATGAACCATCATCATGTTTAGCCATTATCGCTCTTGGTATTCGTAAATCTTTTCTTTTGATAATTAAAGGAAATTCTGCACCTATTTTTGGTAAGTTTTTCGCTATGTCCTCTCCTAAATATTTAGCATAAATATCTACAGCTTGTACACCATCAATCTCATAGACTCTATTTGTATCTGATTTTGTAATAGTCATTGTTTTACCAACATTTTCCCAACCAAAACTAGCTGTTGTTGTGACTATAAGGTCATCATTAAAGAGCAATGCTATAACTGCACCACTTGTGAGAACTTTCTCTTGTGTAAAGGTAAGTGTTTGCTTAAACTCAGTATTATCACCTGCCAAACCTCCTGCAATGACCAAATCATCCTTGTACCGACCAAGAGTATTTATAAACTCCTCGCCATTTACATGTAGTCCATCTGCAAACGAGATAGCAACTTTAGGGAAACTATTTTTGTTAAACTGAGAGATGAGTTTTTGTGCTGTTTGAAAACTGGTTTCACCTACTTCTGTATAGTATGTTTCAATTCTTGTTTTTTCAAAAAGACTAAATGATAAAACTGTAGAGTTTTCTATAGTTTTATCTTCTATAATTTCACCGCTAGTAGTACTTCCTATGATTTTAATATGTGGCACTAAAGAAGTGACTTGAAAAAGCAGTTTTTCAATAAACTTAACTTCACAAACACCTGTGAAAATTTGAAGGAGTATATTGTCATGATTTTTTATCTGATTAGAGATAATAAATTTTTCAAGGTCATTATAATCTTTATATTGTTTATTTATGGTTCTCATGTTAGTTCCCTTTTAATCTTTTTTCATTGGTAACTTTATCTCAAAAATAGCACCAAGTTCATCATTATAAACTCGTAACTCTCCAGCACAATGCTCTTCTATAATAGTCTTAGACATATACAGACCAAGTCCTGTTCCATCTTTTTGAGTTTTTGTTGAGAAGTATGGGTCAAATACTTTTTCTATTATATCTTTTGGTACTCCTCCCGCGTTATCTCTTACTCTAAGTATATTATCCTCTGTCTCAATGGTGATAGTTGGATGTGCTATCTCTTTTTCTAAAAGAATATCTTCTGCATTTTTTAGAAGGTTTAAGATTACCTGTTTGAGTTCATTTGGATAGCTTGAGAGTACTGCATTACTTCTTAAATCCTGTTTGAGTTCTATGTTTTTAGTCTCTAAAGAGTCTTCAATGATACTCAGTACACTTTTCACTAGCTCTTTATATGTTATATCTAGAAGATCTTTATTTGGTTTAAAGAAGTCTCTAAAGTCATCTATTGTGCTACTTAGGTGTTGTGAGTACTCAGATATCTTTTCTCCTAACTCTACTACTGTTTCATTATCTAGCATATCAAGTTTTGCTTTAAGTGTTAGATTACCACTCGTAGCACTTATGGCTGTGAGTGGTTGTCTCCATTGGTGGGCTATCATAGACATCATCTCCCCCATTTGGGCTAAGCGAGATTGTTGAAGCATTGCTTTGTCTTTTTCTCGGTTTTTTTCGACTTCACTCTCTACTCTGTTTTCTAGGCTTTGGTTCAGTGTACTAAGCTCTATTTTATCTGTTATGTTTTGTCTTACTGCCGTATAGGCAATAATTTTACCACTCTTTGTAAAAATTGGGTCTATTGTTGTATCTACCCAGTAGTAACCTCCATCTTTAGTACGATTTTTAATATTGCCTCTCCAAGTTTTACCACTTTTGATAGTTGTCCACAAATTTCTAAATGTCTCTTTACTCATATCTGTATGTCTAATAATCTTATGTGGCTTGTTAATCAGTTCCTCTTTTGTATAGCCTGAAATATCTACAAATGCTTCACTGACATCAGTAATAATTCCTTTTGTGTTGGTGGTAGATGTGATGATGTATTTACTTATTAAATTTTTATGTAGCTTATTTTGCTTAATGAACTTTAAAATGAATAATATAACAAATATATAAATTAGCATACTTACTATATTGATAAAAATAAATATATAAACTTTTGTTTTTACATTTTCTAATTCATTTTGAATATAAAAGACAATATTTTTTGTGAGTTTATCATTTACAGTTTTTAATTTATCTATTTTTTCCGTTATATTGGCAAACCACATTTTTACATCAACTTTAGAAATAGCATCCCTATCTTCACTTAAAATAATTTTTCTTATCTTATTAACTGTTTCTATAGAAGATCCCGTTAAAGTATCTTTATAATATTTTATAAAATCCTTGTTTGCATAATTTA
>JALUKS010000087.1 GCA_027056465.1 Sulfurimonas sp. | reverse complement strand
GAGAAATAGAAATGTTGGAACTGTAAGTGACCCTAAAGGATCACATCCGAGAGTATCTTGGGTGTGTGGCTTTAGTCTCACCTTCTCTTTTTAGTTATAAGAGTATGTCCATCCTGTAAGCTTATGTACCTTCGCCTCATAAAAGTTCTCAGAATCCGCTAAAAAATCCATAACAAACATAGGTACGTGAGGAATACTATTTCTATCCTCTGGCTTGATGAGCAGTAGTGGCATAGGTGTATCTTGCCCTGTATTCTCTGCAAAACCTACTGGCATCAACTGACTCATAAGTTCACTAACACCACTGATGCCGTTGTCATCTAAAAATTTATCTAGTATGGCATTTTGAATATCTTTTGAAAATCTCTCTTGAGTATTTAAAAAAATAGTAAAGTGAATAGGTGTCTTTGTAAACTTTTCTGGGGCAGATGTTGCCATGATGATATACTCAACATTTTTAAGATGCTCTTGTATCTCAGTAACTTCTAAATATTTACTTGTTTGTATCGCTTTTGCTTCCATTTATTCTCTTTTTATGACAAATTGCCAAGTTATTTAAGTTGTTTAGAATTTTATCATAAAATAATTACTAATGGTACAAAAAATGCTTTTTACTATAAAATAGGAGAAGTTTGATATGCAGTTGATTGAAGCATTTAAGCTCAGAAGTAAATTGTCATTTCTTTTCATACTTATAACTTTTGGTCTGATTAGCATTGTAATTATGGGTCGTTTACATATAGAGGCGATGAAAAAAAACATTGATAATGTTTATTTTGGCTCGTTAGTTCCAGTTACTGAACTTAATGAGATAGTACAAACCTATAACAACCGTCTATTTAATACAATATATCAATCAAAACGACAAGAGATAACACCTACTCAAACAACACATGAAATACATTCTGACTTAAAATATATAGAAAATAAATGGAAAATTTATGAAAGTCATTTTAAACGTGATAATGAAAAAAAGTATGATATATATGTAGGCTTAGAGATAAAAAATATAAACAATTACTTTACTCGGATTTATAGAGTAACAAAAAATGGAAGAGATTTAAAAGCTCTTAATATAAATATATTAGAGAGAAAAATTGCACTCATCAATACTGTGTTGGAAAAGCTTATTCACTATGAAGTTGATATGGCTAGCTATGAGCGTAAAATTTTTTTATATAATTATACTCAAAGTAAAATACAACTAGGAGTGATACTCATACTTATTATGCTTGCTATATTCACTATCTCACTTTATGTATTTAGAAGTATTCAAAAAGATCAAACACAACTTGAACTTACTACAAAAAAATTGAAAAAGGCAAATAAAAAATTAGAAAATGTCTCGTACACAGACTCTCTTACTGGATTACATAATAGACGTTATTTTAATCATGTATATGAGAGAGAAGTTAAGCGTGCTAAACGTAGCATAAGCTATATAACTTTTATGATGTTAGATATTGACTTCTTTAAGCAGTATAATGATACTTATGGTCATGTAGAGGGTGACTATGCACTAAAGTCTGTATCTAAGGTACTTCAAGATACACTCAAACGTCCTAGTGATTATGTTTTTCGCTTAGGTGGAGAGGAGTTTGGTGTGCTTGTAACAGATACTGATGAGTCAAACTCTGCAAAACTTGCGAGAGATATTTGTGATGCAATTCGAGAAAGAAAGCTCAAGCATGAAAAATCAACTGTAAATGAATTTGTAACTATATCAATTGGTGTAGTCTGTTGTATGGCAGATGATGCACTAAACGATGCGATACTTATCTCTCGTGCAGATGAGATGCTCTATAAAGCAAAAGAGACAGGGCGAGATAGATATGTTATAACCTCAAATGTGAGTGCAGCAATTCCAAAAACTGATGCTGACAAAGATGCGATTTGTGCTTAGTGTCCGTTTTTAAAACGAAA
The DNA here is from genome assembly GCA_027056465.1 of Sulfurimonas sp. GTDB lineage: Bacteria > Campylobacterota > Campylobacteria > Campylobacterales > Sulfurimonadaceae > Sulfurimonas. The sequence goes on along the minus strand of JALUKS010000087.1, from coordinate 9,284 downwards.
CTCTAATGCCACCAATAGAGGGCGAATTTTCTCTTTGAGTTCGCCTTGAAACTCCATATAGTTCTCTTTGTAACTGCCACCACACCCTAACTTTTTTTTGAGAATTTTTAGTGTCGCTGTTGCATCCTCTTTGGAGAGAGAAAACTCTCCAACAAGTGTGACAGTTTTTCCTCTGCGTTTCTCTTTTGCGAAGTGAAGCTGGTGTTTTTTTGGTTCTAGTATCTCTACGATTTTTGATTTTCGAGGAGACGCTACTTGCGCCCAAGAGTCATCTATATCTGCACCGATAAAGAGGTTAAGTTTTTTTCCTCTAGCCATTAGAGTACTTTTTGATGTAAAATACTCATCTCAGTTTGCGAGTACTCTTCATCGTTGAGAATTTTTACAATATCTTCAAACGAGTAGCTATTATGGTTATAAACGACAACAAAAATCTCATCATCTTTTTGAAGAAAAGTGGTCTCTCCATACTCACTATAACGAGTAGCACCTATGCTTATTATCGCGTTTGTAGGGTAGTTACAAGCTTCGATATACTCACTTAAAGGCTCAAGTGGACCGAAGTTCTCTTGAGTGTTTATCTGATTTTTTATCCACTCTGTAAGTTTTGAGTAGAAGTAGCTGTAGCCACTAAGTGCTACATCTTCGCCGTAAGCTCTTAGAACGCCATCGCATTTTAAAAAGCTACAGATTGAGAAAGAGTCCATGACTCCACCCTCTGCAAACTTATCTATCGCTAGGAGTGAAGAGGAGATACCTTTAGAGGATGCTCCCCAGTTCTTTTTATCGCTTATCTTCTCTGCACCACTAACTCTGATAGAGCAGTCGTTATAAGCGCCAAAGTGAGTAGGTGTGACACTCTCTACCTTACCATCTTTGTAACTAATCTCACAAACTAAACCAACTTCAGGTTCGGTTTGAACATTTACATCTTGTTTTGGGAGTTGTAAAGTATCTGAAGAGAGAGGGTAGGTAGTTAAAATATCTTTAGGTGTTCTAGTTGTTGTGTTTGTGCTTGGAGTATAGTGAGGAAGATAGAAAGGAAACATTCCCTTTGGAGCAGCCTCATCAGCTGTGATAACATCTTTGAAATCTTCGAGTTCACCAGCTTGCGCTAGGTGAAGTGCGAAGTTTCCAGCAATACCAAGACCTAAATAGTTTTCGTATTGAGCACTCATTTTTATATTGTTCCAGCAGCTCTCTGCTCTGCAAACTCTTCATAAGAGCCATGAAAATCAAGGAGTGTTCCATCACTTTGAATCTCCATAATACGCGTAGCAAACGCGTCGAGTAACTCACGGTCATGAGAGACACAAATAACATTGCCTTTGAACTCGTGGAGTGCTTCACCTAGTGCCACAATAGCCTCAAGGTCAAGGTGGTTAGATGGCTCATCAAGAAGTAAAAAGTTACCATTTTCAAGCATCATTTTACTAAGCATCATACGGTGTTTCTCTCCACCAGAGATACTTACTACTGATTTCTCTTGTTGCTCACCATTAAAGAGCATACGTCCAAGACAGTTTCTTATCTCAGCGATGTCGCGTTTAGGGTCATAAGCACGTAACCAGTCATAGAGTGTACCATCACCCTCGATGATGTCAGCAGTATCTTGTGGGAAGTATGATGGCTCGATAGTTGCACCAACATGTACCTCACCCTCAGTCGCTTTCATCTCTTCAACAAGGATTTTCATAAGTGTAGATTTACCAACACCATTGCCACCGATAAGAGCAATTTTTTCATCTGGAATTACTTTAAAGCTAATGTCATTGAGAACTTTGTTCTCTCCATAAGCATGACTTACATTGATAACATTTAGCACTTCATCTCCCATCGTGCGTTTTGCTTTAAAGACTATACTTGGGTCACGGCGAGAAGAGGGTTTGATGTCCTCTATCTCTAGCTTATCAAGTTTTCTCTGGCGAGAAGTTGCCTGTTTTGCTTTAGAAGCATTTGCAGAGAAACGGCGAACGAAAGCTTCTAGCTCATCTTTTTCTTTGATCTTTTTAGCATTGTCAAGCTCCATCTGTTTTGCCATAACATTTGCAGCGATGTACCAGTCATCATAGTTACCAGTAAACTCACGGATTTTTTGGTAATCTACATCGAGAATATTTGTAACAACAGAGTTGAGGAAGTGTCTATCGTGAGAGATAACTACCATCGTTCCTTCATGGCGTTGGAGTTGGTTTTCTAACCAGCTAATAGTTTCCATATCTTGGTTATTGGTAGGCTCATCGAGGAAGAGAACATCAGGTTTTGGATAGAGAACTTGTGCAAGAAGAACCTTGAACTTATCTGCACTATCGAGTGTGGACATAAGGTCGTTATGGTTCTCAACGGGAATACCGACATTTGCAAGAATTTTCCCGATGTTTACATCATACTCATAAGTAGGATCCTCTTCAACACAGATAACTTCTAAATCTGCAAGACGGTTATTTGTAGCATCATCTTCAAAATCACCCGTTACATAAAGCTCCTCTTTCTCTTTGATAGCATCATATAAACGCTTGTTTCCATAAAGAACAGCATCCATAATCGTATAATCTTCAAAAGCGAATTGGTTCTGTCCTAAAACGCCGACCTTATTTTGCTTAGGGATGACAATCTCACCCTCGAACTCATTGATTTCATCACTTAAAATTTTAAGAAAAGTTGTTTTACCTGCACCGTTAGCACCGATAAGACCGTAGCGTTTATGACGGTCTAACTTGAGGTTAATATCTTGAAATAGAACTCTATTTCCATAACGCATTGTTAGATTTTGAACTGTTACCATGAAGACTCTCTTGGATATAAATTTTCGCGATTATAGCTAAGAGTTGTTTAAAAGATGTTTATTAAAACTATTGTAACTAAATTCAAGTAAAATAAAAAATAATATTAAGAATGAGTGAGAAAAATATGCAGATTAGAGAGATGAGTTTAAAAGAACTCGATACTATATATGAGGTGCTTGTTCAGTTACGAGTAGAGCTTAGTTTTAAGGAGTTTGATGACTTAGTTTATGATATGCGAGAGATGAATTATAAGATGATAGGGCTTTTTGAACGAGATAAGCTCATCACCTATGCAGGGGTGGCAGTGCAGACAAACTTCTATCACAAACGCCATCTTTATGTTTTTGACCTTGTTACAGATGAAGAGTATCGATTAAAAAACTATGGCTATGAGATGCTTGATTACCTAGAGGTCTATGCAAAAACTGCGATGTGTGAAAATATCGTACTCTCTTCAGGCTTACAACGTGAGAACGCTCATAAGTTTTATGAGAAAAATGGTTTTAGTAAAAAAAGTTTTCTATTTGTAAAAGAGGTGGGTGCGAGCTAGACTATTTCGCACAGCACTTCTTATACTTCTTCCCACTCCCACAAGGGCAAGGCTCATTTCTCTCTATCTTAGAGTTATAGAGTTCGCCATCTTTGTAGTTCCAAACGCCATCTACTTGAACAAAATGGCTCTTTTCATGAAGAAGTTGGATTTTTCCATTCTCTTTATAATAGGCTTTAAACTCGACTATATCATCCTCTGCGTTTACAATATCTAACTTGAGCCAGACAACCGAGGATGCAAACTCCTCTATGAGTTTTGCTTCATTAGGGTCTCTGTTCTCGTTGAGACTACTCTCTAAAAGATAGGCAACATCTCCCTTTACATAAGCACTATAACGACTTCTCATCAGCTCTTCTGGGGTTTTTGCCTCGCGTTTGTGTGTTATAATAGACCCACAACACTCCTTATACTCTCTATCTTTGCCACATATACACATAGTTACTCATTTTTTTGCTAAAATTGTACTACAATAATTTAAATATAATGCAGGAATACCATATATGAAAGAAAATATAATCAAAGAGCAGAGTCTAAATGATACAAACTATGAGCTTTTAAAAAAGCAGTTTCCTCATGCTGTGAGTATTGATGAAGATGGAAAATATAGTATTGACCCTCAAAAGTTACAGATGAGTTTAGACCCATCAAAGGCAAACATTAAAGAGGATGGTTATGGTCTAAACTGGGTTGGTAAAAAAGAGGCATATCATAGTGCATTTTCTAAAAACTATAAAGTTTTAAAACCCTTAAATGATGAAAACAGTAAAAACTGGGAGAGTACAGAAAATATACTTATCAAAGGAGATAATCTTGATGCCTTGAAGATACTTCGCCAAAACTATTTTGAAGCTATCAAGATGATATATATCGACCCACCTTACAATACTAAAAATGATGGATTTGTTTACAATGATAACTTTACATCAAATACAGAAGAAACACTTGAAGAGTTAGGGTATGATAAAGAGTATATAGACTATATAGAAAATATACAAGGTGCGAAAACACATAGTGGATGGTTGAGTTTTATCTACCCTCGACTTTTACTAGCTCGTGATTTATTGAAAGATGATGGGGTTATTTTTATATCTATTGATGATAATGAAGTGGCACAGCTTAGATTACTTTGTGATGAGATATTTGGGGAGGATAATTTTGTAGCTAATTTACCTACAGTAATGAATTTAAAAGGAAATAACGATGAATTTGGATTTGCAGGAACTCATGAAAATTCTCTTGTATATTCAAAACAGAAAGAGAAATTTTTTTTAAATGAAATTAGTATTAATGAGAATGAATTAGAAGATTGGAACGAAGATGAGTATGGCTTTTATAAACAAGGGGCAAACTTAAAAGCAACAGGGACTAATGCTCCAAGAGAGAAAAGACCAAATCTTTATTTTCCAATATTTATAGATGATAATAATAGATTATTTGTTACACAAGATAATCAACCACCGACACAATATATAGGAAAACTTACAACACTCTATCCTATAACAAAAAATGAAGAGATGTCATGGAGATGGAGCAAGAAAAAATTTATAGAAGAATCATTTAATATAATTATTTCCAGAAATGGAACAATAGGTATATACAAAAAGCAGAGACCATCTTTAGGAGATATGCCATCTAAAAAACCTAAAACAATATTTTACAAACCTGAATATAGTAGTGGAAATGGTACAGCACAAATTAAGGAATTATTAGACGGAAAGTATTTTTCTAATCCAAAACCTTTGCAATTAATTAAAGATTTTATAGAAATTGGATTAAATAAAACTGATATTATAGTAGACTTCTTCGCAGGAAGTGGAACAACAGCTCATGCTGTTATGGACTTAAACGCAGAAGATGATGGGAATAGAAAGTTTATCTGTGTGCAGTGGGCAGAAGAGACACCTGAAAAATCTGAAGCTAAAAAAGCTGGATATGAAACCATCTTTGACATTACACAAGAACGCATAAAAAGAGCTGGGGACAAGATAGTAAAAGATGATATAACAAAACAAGATTTAGATATAGGTTTTAGAACTTTTGAAATTGTAGAGGATGTCAAACAAAAGATATATCAGAAGTCTTTAGAGGAGCTTACACAAGATGATCTACTCGCTTTTACTCAAAAAGCAGTAGAGAGTAGTGAAGATATACTCTATAATCTTCTTGTAGCTGAAAGCCTACCTTTAAGTGTAAAAATCAAAACACTCATAAAAGATAAACTCTACTTAGCTTCAAATGTTGCGTTTGTGCTTGGTAACATAAGCATCGATACACTTCTCGCAGAACTAAAACCACAACAAGTATTAGAGTATATAACGGTTTACTCACCAAATATAAGTGATGATAAATTTACCTTAGAACTTGAAAGCGCAGTCAGTAACTTAGGAATTAAGAGTGATAAACTTAGGTTCAGAGGGTAAGATTTATGAGTCTAAAAATAAAATTTGATAGATTAGAGTATCAAGAAAAAGCAGTAGATAGCATTAGTCATCTATTTGAAAATATAAAGTTTATAAAAAATGTAAACAGAAAAAGCAATCCATCTTTTGAATTAAATCCAAATAGAGCTATTTTAGCAAAAAACATAGAGAATATAAGAGCATTAAATAGAATAGATAGAGGAGATGTTTCTATAAAGGGTGAAATAGTCATCGATACTCTTATGGAGACAGGAACGGGTAAAACTTTTACTTTTTTGGAGTCTATCTATCGGCTTAACCGTGACTATGGACTATCAAAGTTTATCATACTTGTGCCATCAAATCCTATACGACAAGGGACAATAAAAAATATAAAAATTACTAAAGAGTTTTTTCTCAAAGAGTATGGCAAACATATATCTATATTTAATTATAGTGAAAAAACAGTACAAAACTACATCAATGCAAGTGATATGAATATATCTGTTCTTATTTCTACTTACCAGTCATTTAATAGTGCAACGAATAGGATAAACAAAAAAGGAGTTGAACAGAGTTTAATAGGTCGTGCAAAAAGCTATATGGAGGCTATTGCCTATTTAAAGCCTGTTATCATCATAGATGAACCACATAGATTTGAGGGAAAACAGACAGCTAAATATTTACGAGCCTTTAATCCACTCTTTACTCTGCGATTTGGGGCAACTTACAAAAATGATGCCTATAAAAATCTTATCTATACACTCGATAGTGTTGATGCCTTTTCGCAAGGTTTGGTAAAAGCCATCACTGTCGATACAGTTGGCAATGAAAATGTAGATAATCACACGATAGAATATACAAAAGTAACTGGTACAAATCAAAAAGAGTATGAGGTTACTATAGAGTACAAAGATATGAATTCAAAGAAGAGAAGCCTAAAACTCAAAAAAGGGGATAACCTCGGTATAAAAGCTGAAATAGAATATCTTAAGGGTTATATCATAGAGAAAATCACAAAAAGTGAGGTTCTTTTTGCTAATGGCATCTCTTTGGCGTTTGGGGAGAGTGAAAGTTATGGTGTTCTTCTGGATGCTATGCAGACTCAAATAGTAGATACGGCTATAAAAAATCATTTTGAGAGAGAAGAGGAGCTTTTCAAGATGAATATAAAAGCTCTTTGTCTCTTCTTCATAGATAGAGTCGATAAATATTTACAAGATGATGGAAGTGCTGGAGAGTTAGCAAAACTTTTTGAAAAACTCTACTTAAAAAATCTCAAAGAGGTACTCAAAAGAGAGAACCTAGATGAAGAGTATAGAAACTATCTTTTAAAAACTGAAAAAAATTGTAAAGAGTTACATAGTGGCTATTTTGCTAAATCTAAAAATCTAAAAGATGAAGAAGAAGCTATAGAGCTTATACTCAACAAAAAAGAGGAGCTATTATCATTTGAGAGTAACTTACGATTTATATTTTCTCAATGGGCATTACAGGAGGGTTGGGACAATCCAAATGTTATGACACTCTGTAAACTCGCACCAAGTAACTCTAAAATTTCCAAACTGCAACAAATCGGTCGAGGTTTAAGACTTGCAGTAAGACAAGATGGAACAAGAGTCACAAAAGAGGATAATGATTTTGATTTTATAAATGAACTTTTTGTAGTTGTTCCCTCAACAGAGAGTGATTTTGTAAGCTCTATTCAAAATGAGATAAGTGAGCATAGTGTAAAAAATATTTCTAAAACATTTACTACTGAAATAATTGTAGAAAATAAAATAGCTACAAATGCTTTTTTAGCTGTAAATTTATTAACAAAATTACAAGAAGTAAATTTTATATCAATAGATGATGAAGGTCTTAGTGAAATTATTATCTCCAAAGAGAGATATAATTCAAAATCAAATATGCTGGAAAATCTCAATATAAAAGGTTGTGATTGTGAAAAACTTAAAGAGTATTTTGATAGCTATTTTAGAACAAGCAGTAGAATTAAAGCAAAAACAAGAGGTGCAAAAAAAGGCAAGGGCAAAATAAAAATAGATAAAGATAAATTTAAAAAGTTTAAAAATCTATGGGATACTCTCAATTATGATGCAGTTGTAAAGTATGACATCAACTCTCAAGAACTTATTAATAAATCTATAGAGAAAATAGATGCTGATTTTATGATAAGTGGTCAAGATATTATTATAAAGAGAGATACGCATATAGAAAATGAAAATGAACATGATAGACAAAGAGAGAGTGTAGTCACACAAACGCACTCTATATTTACAATCTATGAATTTATTAAAAGTCTCTCTAATACTACAAAACTAAGTTTGCAAACAGTAGCAAGTGTTCTTCATGGTATAAAAAAAGAGAAGTTTGTACTTATCGCAACAAATGAAAACCTAGCACTTAAAAAGATAGAAGAGCAGCTTATAAGTGCTATATATGATACGATAATCAATAAAATATCTTATGATATTAAAGAGATTAAAACCTCAAATAGCTCTCTTACAGACAAAAATGGTTATGTAAAAGATTTTATAAATGTCGGTAGTTTAGGAGTCGAGAGATATAAAATCACAAAACCGAGTATCAAAGAGAAATCTATCTATGCTGAAAACTTTATGGAAGTAGATAGCCATATAGAAAAAGTTACTATAGATGAGTCAGATGATAAAAAGATAATTGTATTTGCAAAGTTGCCAAAAGTAAATATTCCTACAGCTCATGGACGAAGCTATAATCCTGATTTTGGATATGTTGTAGAGCAAAATGATAGGAAAGAGTTATACTTTATAGTGGAGACAAAAGGCTATGATACCTTTGATGAGATAAGTACAAAAGAGAAACTGCAAATTAGGAGTGCTGAAGCATTTTTCAAACAGCTAAAAAGTCGAGGGATAAATGTAGAGTATAAAACTAAGCTCAATAGCCCTGAATTGTCACAAATAATAAGTGATATTTTAAAATAGAAGGTAAAAATTTGAAAATAAAGTCTCTTTTTATATCTGCACAAGAAGCTAATGCGGGGATGCTCTTCGTCTCTATGGGAATGATGGAAATACTCAAACGTAATCTCCACAGGGTTGCCTTTTTTCGCCCTATAATAGTTAATAAAGATATTGAAGATAGCGATACTCTTTTTATGAAAGAGCGTTATAACCTCGATATGCAGTATGAAGATATGTATGGTTTTGATGTGGGTTATGTAGAAGATATGATTGCTTCAAATAAAACAGACCAACTTATAAAACAGATACTTAGTAAAGTTAAAGAGTTAGAAAAAAATTATGATTTTGTACTCTGCGAGGGAATCAGGCTCTCATCTCTTAACCCAAATATTAACTTTGATATCAATATAAAAATAGCAAAAAATATTGGAGCCTCTTATATAAATGTCATAAATGCGAAAGAAGATAGCACTAAAGAAGTTTTTGAGAGTATAAAGATAGAGAATGAAACTCTGTGTGGTGAGGGATGTTCTCATTTTGCGACTATTGTCAATCGACTAGAAGAGAAAAAGTATGCAAAATTAGAGAAAATGCTAAA
>JALUKS010000086.1 GCA_027056465.1 Sulfurimonas sp. | reverse complement strand
GAGTACGAACTCTGCATTTACTCCCACTTCTATAACTCCAGCCTCTTTCTTTATACTTCTTGCACTGTTTTGTACTGTAAGTTTTATAAGCTCACTCATACTTATAAGCCCACTCTTTACAAGTTTGGTGTAGTACAGAGGGAGAGCATGACTAAGTGAAGAACATCCATAAGAGGCATCGAAAAATGCCACCTCTTTGTTCAGTGGAGAGTTAGGTTGATGCAAGGTTGTGAGTATATCAATCTCCCCATTTTTAAGTTGCTCTTGGAGTTTGAACATATCCTCTTGACTCGCTAGTGGAGGGTTGAGTTTTGCTAAAGTGTTGAAACCCTCACAGGCACTATCTGCATTTATCAGATGATGAATAGAGACTTCACAACTCACTCTCACACCCTCTTGCTTTGCCTTACTTATAAGCTCCACAGAACGCGGTGATGCTATGGCTTTAAAGAGTATCTTGATGTTAAAAAACCTCGCTATCTCTATCATACGAGAGACATGAAGAACCTCACTCAGTTCAGGAATACCAGCAAGTCCGAGCTTCGCACTTACATCACCATCAAGCATTACTCCTGCATTCATAAGCGAGTTGTCCTCTGCCTTACAGAAGAGTGTCACATCATACATCTTGACATACTCTGCTATCTTTATGGCGATATTGTTTTTTGCTATGGTGGACATATAGGGAGCGACTACTCCTTTTTTGAGCATTATTGCGATATTGCTCAGAGTCATATCCTCTTTGAGTGTGTTAAGCATCAAATCAATTTTTGTACCTTTAGCAGAGGCAACACCATGTTGTGCAAACTCTAAAACGATTTCATTATCTATGCTTGGTGTGGAGTCTGCATTAAGTACGATATGCCCTACTCCCCCATGAAGCGCCTCTTGTGCAACTTTTTGAATATTTTTAGCATTCAGTGTTGCATCTTTGAGCCTTATGTTTGTATCTACTAAAGAGGGAAGCAGATAAGCACCTTTTGCATCGACAACTTCACTCCCTTGAAGCCCCTCTCCTATAGCAACTACTACACCATTTTCTATCTCGACATCAACTCGTCGCTCACCATTTACATCACATACTACTGCATTTGTTATAACCATTTTAGTCCACCTTCGATATAATAGTGCCATTATATAAAACAAAGGCTTAATCTATGAAACTTTTAGTATCTGCACTCGAACACTCTGCAAATGTTCACCTCACTTCTCTTGTTAAAGAGTTCAAAGGTGAAGTAGAACTCCTTGGTATCTTTGATAAAAACTTAGGGAAGCCAATAGTAGACCTTCAGAGTCTCGCCATCATGGGCATAGTTGATGCTCTAAAAAAACTGAGATATTTTTTTAAACTCGCAGATGAGATGGTGGAACTAGCACAAGAGGCAGATAAAGTTCTTCTCATTGACTCCTCAGGATTTAATCTTCCTCTCGCAAAAAAGTTAAAAAAGAGATACCCAGATAAGGAGATTATCTACTATATCCTCCCTCAGGCTTGGGTCTGGAAGAAAAAGCGTATTCCTGTTCTTGCTCGTACCATAGACAAACTCGCTTCTATCCTTCCATTTGAGCCGAGTTACTACCCTCATGATGCTCCCATAGAGTATGTAGGACACCCTCTTCTTGATCAGATAAAAGAGTTTAAAACCTCTCTTAATGATGAGATAAAAGAGATAGCCTTTATGCCAGGCAGTAGAAAAGCTGAGATAAAAAAACTGATGCCTATCTACTTAGAAGTTATAAAAGAGGTAGAGTGCAATGCCACACTCATCATCCCTAAACATTTCTCGCAAGAGGAAGTAGACTCTTTATATGGTGATATTAGCACTATTCGCATCTCTCATGAGGCACATAAGACACTCTTAGCTTCTGACTTTGCATTTATATGTAGTGGTACAGCCACGCTTGAAGCTGCCATCATTGGTGTCCCTTTTATTCTTACTTTTATCGCTAAGCCACTCGACTATTTCATAGGAAGAAAAATCCTCAAAATCCAAGATGCAGGTCTAAGTAACATCATGTTTAAAAAGTTCAAAGGCATTACTATCCATCCTGAGTATATACAAGAGATGGTGACAAAAGAAAATTTACTCAAGGGATATAAAGAGTATGATAGAGGCTTGTTTTTAGAGCACTCTTTGAAGTTAAGGAAGTATCTACAACATGGAAGTTCTCAAAGAGTTGCAGAGATAGTAGAGTCTCATTATAAGTAAACTTTAGGTTTGTATTTGATACAATAAATTCACATAAACAAGGATTTAACATGAAAATTTCTCACAATCTCATAGGTAATTTATTGACTTTATCTATCAATGAACATATAACTGGACTTACAGAAGTAGATACTATTAAAATTCTCATAAAAGAAAATAGTGAATGCCAAACTCTAAAAATAGACATTATAGATGGATTTGTTATTCCATCTGCACTGATAGGATACCTTATGAAACTAATTAATGTTGATAATAAAAGTATCTCGATTGTTGCCCATCAAAAAGAGCTACAAGAGCTACTAATTGATCTCAAACTTGATGAATCTTTTCACTTAATTAGAGCATAAGATGAAAACATTTACTAAAAAAACTTCCATTAGCACAAAAATTTATACCCCACTAATAGCTTCTATGGTCATAGGTATTTGCATAATAATTTTTGTTGCTATAAATAGTATGCAGAAGGTAAAAGAGAACGTTTATAAAGAAGAGACCAAATCTATACAAAATTATACACATGAAGTCTTAGCAGAGAAATATTCTGTTTGTATTACAAATGCCATTATACTCTCAAAAAATCGTCTGCTTCTTAATGCTTTAGCAGACGGTAACAGAGCAATGGTGCTCAAAAAAGCAAGAGAAATTTTGAAATCTTTCAAAGATGGCTCAAAATTTAAAAGTATTAAAATGCAAATACATGATAAAAATATTCATAGCTTTTTAAGAGTCTTGCATCCAAAAAAACATGGCGATAATTTAAGTGGATTTAGACATACTATCGTAGAGGTCAAAAGAACCGAGAAACCTCTTGCCGCTATTGAAGCAGGAAGAGGTGCTTTTGGTATCAGAGGTATAGCACCTATGATTAGAAATGGAAAGTATATAGGTTCTATAGAAGTTGTACAAGGTTTTCACTCTTTAATAAAAAGTGCGAAAAAAGCCATAAATTCTTCTGTTCTTATACTTGCAACCAAAGATACAGAGTCAACTCTAACTCTCTATAAAAATAGAGAGCCAAAAAGAGTAGCAGGTCTTCTTGTTGTACAAAAAAATGCAACTGTCGACAAAAGACTCATAAAAGAGTTAGCTGGCAAATCAATACAAAACATTCAAGATGGCTTAGTGACTAAAGATTATTTTGTGCGTTCCATTCCTATAAAAGATTTTAGGGGAGATATTAAAGGATTTATCCTAATTGGTAAAAATCTGAGTACTGTTAACAAAGCATTAGATATTGCAACTGATTCTTCAGTGATACAGCTTATCGCTATGTCTATTATCTATTTAATTGTGCTTCTTATCATAATGTTTAGCATTAGAAAACTTGTAAATATTCCAGTGCATAATCTTATCAATGTTGTAAAAGATCTTTCAAAAGGGAAAGGTGATCTCACTAAAAGACTACCTATAAAATCTCATGATGAGTTAGGAGAAGTTAGTTTTTATATCAATAACTTTATTCAAGTAATTCAGAATCTAACAAATGACATTAAAACTACAGCAGAACAAAATGCAAAACTTAGTCGTTCTATCTTAGAAAATTCAAACCTTTCTAATGACATTTCTGACAATCAACTTAAGTTGGTAAATAAATCCAATACTTTAACAACTCAAGCGACAAATGATCTCGATATATCAGAAGAGCTTGCGAGTAAAACTTCTCAAGATGTTACAAAAAGTTACGATGTTCTTGTAACATTAGAAGATGCTAGTATGTTAGTAAATAATATGGTACATGAAGATACAGAGAAAGAGAAAGAATTGTCTAGCAGAATAGCTTCTTTAGCTGATCAAACTAATGAGATAAAAGATATACTCAATATCATTAAAGATATAGCAGACCAAACAAATCTTCTTGCACTTAATGCAGCCATAGAAGCGGCACGTGCGGGTGAACACGGTCGTGGATTTGCCGTTGTTGCAGATGAAGTAAGAAAACTTGCAGAAAAAACACAAAAAAGTATTGGTGAAATTGATGCAACTGTTATGATTGTTGTTCAAAATGTCCAAGAGATTTCAGGAGAAATGAATGCTAACACTGATAATATTGATGCGCTAAGTACCCAAACAAATAGTATGATAGAAATTTTAGAAAAATCAAAAGAAGCTACGCTTAGCACAATTGAAGCATCAAGAGAGTCATCACAAAAAACAGTATTTATAGGTTATAAAATAAAATCTCTTTTTGATGTAATGCAAGAGACATTAGAAGCTTCACAAAATACCAAGAAATTAGCATCAGAACTTGAAGAGCTAGGAAGAGAGCTTGAAGATAGTAGTGAAATTTTAAGTAGTAAACTTAACGAGTTTAAGAGCTAATATTGTAAGAGATGGTTTAGCTTAAACTAAACTACTCTTGGGACTTAGGTTTTCTAGCTTTGATACTTATGCGTTTTCCACCTGCTTTTGGTGCATCAAATCTGTTTCGTGGTGTTCCATCGTGTCTATGGTTTCTATCTCCAGATTTTCCTGAAAATATCGCTTTGCCACTCTCATCTTTTCCTAGAAATTTATTTGGCTCTTTTTTCTTTTTTGCCCATCTGTCATCACCTTCGCGTTTAGGCTTATCTGAAAAATCTCTCTTTGGTTTCTCTACAGTTGCATCTTCATGACGTTTTTTCGCTATCTCAGTAATCTGTGCTTTTGTAAGTGGCTTGCGTTTTTTAGGATCTTCTGGAGCTTTTTCCTCTACCTCGTACATAAAACCTTCAATTGACTCTTGCTTAATAGCACGACCCATAAGTGTCTCTATAGAGTGAAGAAGTCTCTGCTCACTCTCGTTAAGAAGCATGACAGCTTTTTCAGTTGCACGTGAAGCTCTTGCCATATAGACTATCGCTTTTATCGGCATATCGTAGGAGATAAGGAACTCGCACTTTAGCTCTTTATCTTTTACAAGCTCTCTATCCTCAACTACTCTTACCTCTTTAGAATCAAGTGATTCTTTTAAAGTGGCTACATCACAAGAACATACAACTACAGTATCAAGTTTTTTATTATCTTCGATAAGTTTGTTTATAAGAGCAACTTTTTTCTCGTTTGGGCATTGGTAGATGCGGTGATTTCCCGCTTTTATTGTGATTGTAGTTTCTGACATATATTGTATCCTAAATATTAATTATGAAATTATAGCCATATAAACCAAAAATTATGCTATTATGAAGAATATTATAATAAATAGGAAATTTATGACATTTAACGACTTAGGACTTAACAAACTACTGCTCAAGGCCATCAAAGAACAAGGGTACGAAAACCCGACACCTATCCAAGAACAAGCGATTCCCGTTATTCTTAAACGCAAAGACATCCTCGCTGGTGCGCAAACAGGAACAGGAAAAACTGCTGGTTTTACCCTCCCTATGCTTGAGCTATTTCTTCGCTCAAAAGAGAACCATAAAGGCAAACGCCACATAAAAGCACTTATCTTAGCACCAACGCGAGAACTTGCTGCACAGGTTGAAGAGAGTGTGCGACTCTATGCAAAGCATACGGACTACACATCTACAGTCATTTTTGGTGGTGTGAAGATAAACCCACAACTCGTAGCACTTCGCAGAGGTGTTGATATCGTTGTAGCAACACCTGGGCGATTGCTTGACCATATTTCACAAAAGAGTATCGACCTCTCTCATGTAGATTTTCTCATCCTTGATGAAGCAGATAGAATGCTCGATATGGGGTTTGTCAATGACATCAAAAAAGTGATAGCCGTTCTCCCAACAAATCGCCAAACACTACTTTTCTCAGCAACATACTCAAACGACATCAAAAAACTCTCAAACCAGTTTCTCAAATCCCCTACTCTTATAGAGGTAGCAAGAACAAATGCTTCAAGCGAGATAGTAGAACAAGCTGTCTATCATGTAGATAAAACTCGTAAACGCGAGCTTCTTACACACCTCATAAAAGAGGGAGATTGGCAACAGGTTTTAGTATTTACTCGCACAAAACATGGAGCAAATCGCCTCAGTGGTCAGCTTGAGACTGATGGTATCTCCTCTGCTGCCATCCATGGAAACAAGAGCCAAAACGCAAGAACAAAATCCCTTGCAGACTTTAAAGCAGGAAAGGTTAAAGTACTTGTGGCAACGGACATCGCTGCTCGTGGAATAGACATAGACCAACTCCCTCATGTGGTGAACTTCGAGCTTCCAAATGTAAGTGAAGATTATGTTCACCGTATCGGTCGAACTGGTCGTGCTGGGAACAAGGGTGAGGCTATAAGTCTTGTCTGTGTGGATGAGGATGATTTTTTAGCAGGTATTGAAAAACTTATCAAAAAAGATATTCCAAAAGTTTGGATTAAAGGTTTCAAACCAGATCCAAGCATCAAAGCTGAACCTATCAATATGGGTGGTAACCGTGGAGCGAGAAACAAACCTCGTGGTGGTGGTAGTCGCAATGGTGGTGGCAACAGAAACGGTGGGAGAAATGGAGGAAGAAGATAGTCTTACCGACTGAAGTCGGTATCGCTATTTTACAGAGAGTTTAACTCTTCTAAAAATGGTTTTGGTTCCATGTAGCCAATAACTGTTTTAGAGTTTTTCACTCTATGGTTTTTATCAAAGAAAATAATAGCTGGAGGTCCGAAAACTCCATACTTTTTACTTAGTGCTTTCTCATCTGCACCATTTTTTGTAACATCAGCACGAACAAGAACAAACTCATTCATCTTCGCTATAACAGCAGGATTAGCAAAAGTTATCTCACTAAACTCTTTACAAGCACTGCACCACTCAGCTGAAAAATCTAAAAGTACTTTTTTACCTCTATTTGCCTCAAGCAGACTATCTAGTTGTGCTAAAGAAGTGACCACTTTAAAGTGAAGTTTTTTTGATGGCGTTTTCTCCAGAGATGTTTCTGTAGGTCTATTTAAAAACCCCAAAGGGTGTATCATACTCGTAGCACCTGCTAAAAAACTCAACATAAGAGAGAGAGAGTATATAAAGAGTATCACGGCTACACTCTTTTTAAATATATGCTCTTTAGACGCAAAGAGACCTAAGTAGATAGAAAAACCGATACCCAAAAATCCATAGAGAAGAGTAATGATAGAAGAATCGACTATTTTTCCTAACATCCATATAGCCACGCCAAGCATAACAACACCAAAAATAGCCATTACCATACTCATCCAAGCCCCTGGTTTTGGCATAAATTTACCTGCAGTTACACCAACAACGATAAGAGGTAATCCCATACCGATACTCATAGAAAAAAGAGCCAATCCACCAAGAACGGCATCACCAGTCTGTCCGATGTAAACTAAAGCACCCGCAAGAGGAGCAGCCACACAAGGACCAACTATAAGTGCCGATAAAAACCCCATAACAGCCACACCAACATAACCACCGCCCTGCCCTTTTTTACTCACTTTTGCTACAAGTGCATGAGGAAGTTTCAGCTCATAAAAACCAAACATACTAAACGCGAGTGCCACAAAAAGCATACTAAAAGAGTAGATAACCCACGGCGTTTGTAGGGCTACTTGTATGTTTGAGCCGAAGAGACCTGCTAAAATACCTGCTATAGTGTAAGCAACTGCCATAGCAAGAACATAGACAACAGAGAGTGTAAATGCTTTTCGAGTTGTGACTCCTTTACCTTGAGAGATAATGAGACCAGAGATGATAGGAATCATAGGAAAAACGCAAGGTGTCATCGCAAGAAGAAGACCAAATCCTAAAAATGTGAGCAGAATTACCATGATATTGCCTGACTTTATAGTGTCTGCTATCAAATCTGTTTTGGAGAGTTCACTCTTTGGTGCTACTCTTTTCTCACCTAATTTTGCACTATCTATAACAAGTGGGAACTCTTTTGTCATAGGAGAGTAACAGAGACCCTTATCGGAACACCCCTGATAAGAGACAACAACAGTAATATTCTGCTTACCTATTAAGTTCTGAGTGTTTTTGAGTGTTATAAGAAACTTTGGAGAGGTACGAAAAACCCTATCTCCATGATGCTCTACTGCTTGAGGTTTTTCAACCTTAGCCACCTGAAAAGTATCACCTTTTATCTTTACGGAAACTTTATTTTCATAAAGATAAATTTCATCTGCTATTTTTACACCAGCTACGACTTGCATAGCATCATTAAGTTTTGCATAGGGTTTAAAAGCCTCATTTGGCATAAGAAAACTACTTGAGTAGAGATAAGTGAACGAGAAGAGAAGAAGTAAAGAGAGTTTTGAAATATATTTCATATAAGAACCTTTCTAATAATTATATCATTATAACTTAAATATTTAAGCTTAATACAATAGAATTTATCTTACTCTACTGTAAAATTAAATTACTAGAGAATGAAAATGTCAAACAGATTAAAAAAAGAAGATAGCCCTTATCTTCAACAACATAAAGAGAATCCAGTCGATTGGTGGCCGTGGTGTCATGAAGCATTTGAATTAGCAGAAAAAGAGAACAAAGCTATATTTATTAGTATTGGCTATAGCTCTTGTCACTGGTGTCATGTGATGGAAGAAACAGTTTTTGAAAACGCAGAGTGTGCAGATATTTTAAATGCAGGCTTTATTTGTATAAAAGTAGATAGAGAAGAGCGTCCTGACATCGACAAGCACTACCAAGAGGTACACCAACTCCTCAACCGACGTGCTGGTGGTTGGCCTACAAGTATTTTTTGTACACCACAAAATAAACCATTTTTTGCAGGAACTTACATTCCCCCTGAGTCTAACACTGGAACTATAGAGGGCATGGGCTTTAAAGAGCTTACTACTCTCATCGCTAACAAAGTAAGTGCAAATGATGCACAGCTTTTTAAAAATGCTGATGAGGTGGAAGGCTTTTTAAACCATGTTGAACATCCAAAAGAGGCAACAGTTCTCAAAGAGGATTTCACAAAAAACTTCATGCTTCAAGCAAAAAATAACTTTGACACAAGAAATGGTGGCTTTTCTATAAAACCGAAATTTCCTCATGCTTCTACACTGAACACTCTCCTTACTATAGATAGACTCTATGATGATAAAAGTGCAAAAGCGATGTTTGAACAAACTCTAAACGCCATGAAAAAAGGTGGAATGTATGATCTCGTAGATGGTGGATTTTGTCGCTACTCTACAGATGAAGAGTGGATAGTGCCTCACTTTGAGAAGATGCTTTATGATAATGCCCTACTTGCTGGTGTTTACACGGACTCTTATCTTACTTATGGAGATGAGACACATCTCAACACTGCCAAAGAGTGTGCAGACTTCTGGTACAACTTTATGTGCGAAGATGATCTCTTTTACTCTGCTAGTGATGCCGACACTGAGGGTGAAGAGGGAAAATATTTTGTCTACTCTTATGAGGAAGTTGCAGAAATTTTAAGTGAAGCGAAGATAGAGAATGTAGAGAGCAAACTTGCACAGATGTCTGTTACTCCTGAAGGAAATTTTGAGGGTAAAAATATTATCCGTTTCGAAAATGGTGTAGTGCCTAAGTGGTTTAGTGAAGTAAAAACACATCTTAGCGCTCTTCGCTCTCAACGCGAGTACCCATTCATAGATAAAAAAGTACAAACTTCTTGGTCTGGGATGATGATAAATGCGATGTTTAAACTGGGTTCTGTAGATTCAAAATACACACTAAGGGCTATTAAGCATCTTGACAAACTCCTTGAGACTATGTTTTTAGATGGTGTGCTTTACCATACAACACTCATCCATAAAGAGCCAAAAGTTGTAGCATTTTTAGAGGACTATGCGTTTATAGCACAAGCTCTTCTATCTGCTTACAAATATACTCAAGAGGAGATTTATCTTATCCATGCACAAAGATTTGCCAACAAGGCTCTTGAAGAGTTCTATGAAAAGGGTGTTTGGAACTTTAGTGTAGGAGAATTTGTTACCAAAGCTGAGATAACAGATAACACTTACACAAGTTCACTGAGTGTCATGATAGATGTTCTTCTTACGTTAGGAACTCTCCTTGAAGATGAGAAATACACACATTTCGCATTTAAAACTATGGAGTACAACTCTTATGAGCTAGGTCGTAAGCCAATTTATTCCCCTTTTATGCTCACACAAGCCTTACGTTATGTTAAGGGTGATAGAATTGTAAAAGCTAAACTTGAAAACATTCAAAACAACTCTTATGAGTTAGCAAAAATTACTTATCCTTTTGTACTTTATAAAGCAAGTGCAGAGGATGGTTTTATGATTTGTGGAGATAAGAGTTGTTTTGCAAATACGACAGATGTTCAAAAAGTCAATGCTCTCTTAAAAAGTAGTTTTTAATTTATATAAGGAAATTTAATGAGTTCAAAAAGAAAAATGATAGATTCAGAGTTAGATGATAAGGCTGTGCTTGAAGAGATAATCCATGAAGACAGAAGACTCTCTGATGAACAAAATAGACGTGAATCTGAGAAACACTCAAAAAAAGATGGTAAAAAGAGAGTAGCTGTCTGGGTAAAAGATGAAGTTTTACAGTATGAGAGTGAATTAAAAAATCTTCAGATAGAGCTTCTAAAGATGCAAAACCATATCAAAGATACTGGTAAAAAAGTTCTGATGATTTTTGAGGGTCGTGATGCAGCAGGTAAAGGTGGTACTATCAAACGTATTACAGAGCACCTCAATCCACGTGGTGCAAGAGTTGTTGCACTTGATAAACCAAGTGATATTGAAAAGTCACAATGGTATTTCCAAAGATACTCACACTATTTACCATCAGCAGGAGAGATAGTTCTCTTTGATAGAAGCTGGTATAACCGTGGTGGAGTTGAGCCTGTTATGGGCTTTTGTACACAAGAAGAACACAAAGAGTTCTTACATGAAGTTCCTGAGTTTGAAAAGATGCTTATCAACTCTAATATTACGATTTTTAAGTTCTACTTTTCAGTATCAAAAGATGAACAGAAAAAACGTTTTGACAAACGCCGTACCGATCCACTCAAGCAGTATAAGCTCTCACCAGTTGATGAGAAGTCACAAGGTCTATGGGATAAGTACACTATTGCGAAATACTCTATGCTTTTAGCATCTCACACAGAGTATGCACCTTGGACAGTTATCCGTTCAGACAACAAGAAAAAAGCTCGTATCAACTGTATCAAGCATATATTGACACATATGGATTATCCAGATAAAGTAAGTAAGAAAAAACTTAAAGCCGATAATGATATTCGTATCCATGCCAATGATGAAATAAAGATTATGGAGACAGAAATGACTCTTAAAAAACAACAATAAAAGGAGCAGAGATAATGAAATCATTTATTTTAGTAACAATTTTAGCACTTACTACTATGAGTCTTTTTTCTGGTTGTGACAAACCAGACTATCAAGACCCTCGTTATAGAACTAGCCATAAGTAGAAAAACATTAATATTTTTTAGCTATAATCTTTTTATTATAAAAAAGGTACGACATGCTAAAAAATATTGGTAAATTTATATTTATGATTAAGCTAGGGCTTAAGTATATTAAAATCTTCAAAAAAACATTTTTTCACCCATTTATTACACTCAAACCTGCCTATGAACAGCTCTCACATGATCGTCAAGAGTACTCTAAAAAAGTACTTGATTTTTTAAACATAAAAGTAAATCTCATTGGTAACATTCCCAAAGAAGATAAAATTCTCTATGCAATCAACCACCGTTCACTTTTAGATATAATCGTGATGGAAGAGGTTTTTTCCCGTACAGAAAAAAATGGTGCATGGATAGCCAAACAAGAACTCTTTGACTCAAAAATCTATGGAAAATTTTTTGAGTATAGTGGTTGTATTAGCGTTGATCTTGACAACAAACGTGGACTACTAACATTTTTTAAAACCATCAAAAAAACATTTTCTAAGGTAGATACTATGAACCTTTTTATGTTCCCCGAGGGGGAGCGTTTTTCTGGTGAGGGTGTTACTACTTTTCAGAGTGGTGCAGCGAAAATTGCCAAAGCAAATAAGCTTACGATAGTCCCTGTTATCATAGAAGGGAAAAATGAAAAAGTATT
Source organism: Sulfurimonas sp. (assembly GCA_027056465.1). Taxonomy (GTDB): domain Bacteria; phylum Campylobacterota; class Campylobacteria; order Campylobacterales; family Sulfurimonadaceae; genus Sulfurimonas. The sequence continues at coordinate 17,319 of JALUKS010000086.1, read as the reverse complement.
TAAAAATGCGCCTTATAAAGAGGAGTATGTAGTTACTGTCCATGTTGGAGATAGTATCTCTCACGAAAATATAGAAGAAGAGTACAGAGCTTTTTATAAAAAAAGTATAAAGGCATAACCCATGAGTAAAATGACATTAGGTGTAAACATAGACCATGTAGCAGTTCTGCGTGAAGCGAGACGTGTAAATGACCCAGATATACTCCAAGCACTCTATATTGCTTGTGAAAATGGGGCTGACCAGATAACTATTCACCTTCGTGAGGATAGACGCCATATCCAAGATAGCGATGTGAAAAACATCATGGCGCACTCAAAAGTACCTGTAAACCTAGAGTGTGCAATAGATAAAGAGATTATTACTATTGTCTCAGAAGTAGCCCCACATCGAGCGACACTTGTTCCTGAAAAACGCGAAGAGGTGACAACTGAGGGTGGACTTGATGTTTTCAGATACGAAGAGGAGTTACGTTTTGTTATAGAACAGCTTCATGATAGTTTTGTTCCTGTTTCTCTTTTTGTAGATCCTACTATTGAGGCGATGGATAAGGCAAAGGAGTTAGGTGCTGAGATGGTAGAGCTTCACACTGGACTCTTTGCAAATCTTTGGGCAATGCTTCACTCAAATCTCCCATACTCAAACCACTCAGTCAAAGAGTTAGAACTCCCTCGCTATGAACTTCAAGAGCGTTTAGAGAGTGCTAAAGAAGCTCTCCAAAGTGCAGCAACTCATGCAAAGTCTATTGGATTAGAAGTAGCAGCAGGACATGGTCTTAACTATCAAAATGTTCACGAAATGATGAAGATTGAAGAGATAACAGAGCTTAATATCGGGCAGAGTATCATAGCTCGTAGTGTTTTTACAGGTCTTGCTGAAGCTGTACAAGAGATGAAAAAGTTGACAACAAGAGATGCTTAAACCTACTATAGCCATCAGTGTTGGCGACTTAAATGGTGTCGGGATTGAAATAGCTCTTAGGTCTCATGAAGAAGTTTTAAAACTTTGTCATCCTATCTACTGCATAAGCCCAGAGATGCTTGAGCAGTCGGCAAAACTTTTAGATGTAGCTATACCACAAGATATAAAGTTACAAACAACAGGCACAAGTTTTGAGATAAATGCAGGAACTGTTTGCAAGGAGAGTGGCAGATACTCTTACGACTCTTTTATGTCGGCTATCGCTCTATGCGAAGAGAAAAAAGCAGATGCTGTTGTCACTATGCCTATCCATAAAGAAGCATGGATGCAAGCGGGTCTCCACTACAAAGGGCATACTGATCTTCTTCGCCAACACTTCAACCAAGATGCCATCATGATGCTTGGGTGCCCTGAGATGTTTGTGGCACTTGTCACTGAACATATTCCTCTTCGTGATGTAACAAAAGTTATCAAGTATAAGATGCTCAAAGAGTTTTTGCTTACACTTCACAACTCTATCCCCAAAGCTCCCATAGCAGTTCTAGGAATAAACCCTCATGCAGGAGATAATGGTGTTTTAGGGAATGAAGATATGCGAGTAAAAAAAGCTATAAAAAGTGCCAATAAAGCTCTTGGTTTTGAGCAGTTTTTTGGTCCTGTAGTTCCTGATGTTGCGTTTACTCCGCACTTTCGTGCAAACTTTAACTACTTTGTTGCCATGTATCATGACCAAGGATTAGCTCCACTTAAAGCCCTGCACTTTGATGAGAGTGTCAACATCTCACTCAATCTTCCTATCATTCGTACTTCTGTTGATCACGGGACTGCGTTTGACATAGCTTATAAAGGTAAAGCAAACAGACTCTCTTACATTAATGCAGTTAAGAGCGCTCTTTGCTTTTAAAAATCTCTATCGTGGGCTAAAATGAATAGCCTACACCAAAGTAAGCCACTTTTGAGTTCATATTAAAATCTGTCTCTTTAAATTTCATGTTAGAACCTGTTACATCAATATTTATATCATCTAAATCCCATGCTGTATATCTATATCCTAATGTCATATAGAGTCGTGGACTAAGAGTAAACCATCCAAGCTTATAATCATATGATAGTGGTTGAATCTTTAAACCTAAATCATACTCTTGAAATCTACCATTTACTTTTAGGTCACTTTTTGCATAACTATTTTTCATAGTACCAGTCTGATAAGCATAAGTTCCTGAAGCATAAAATATAAAATATTTACTTAGACTTTTTTCAGCTGTTAAGTTGAGTCCAACCTTATAAGTATATAGTTCTGTTTTACTATCTTTCATTGCATTCATAGCACTATCACTATTAGAATCGTTATTGTTGTCGCTTTTTTTACTATCTATCCAAGGAATAGATGCTCCAACAACAAGAGCAAGACCGAGATTATTGTTCTCATCACTATGTAGCAAATCTCTACCTAGAGCAAGATTGAGATCTAAGCCTTGAACTCTATAATCTACAGATGGTGTAGTAACTGAAGTTGGATTTTGTAAATATCCATTTGTATAACTATTGATGCTGTTTTGTGCCTGAACCATTTTTTTTGAATCATACCAAGTAAAATTATACTTATAAAACCAGTTAGATGAAAAAATATTTTTATGCTGTTCTATCATAGAATAAGTAGTTATATCTGCATTAATAGTTTGGTCTAAACCTATAAAACCACCATTCATTTCGAAATTACCTTTCCCAACTTGAATCTCTCCAGCTTGTAGAGAACTCACTAGCAATCCTGCTAAACATATTTTTGATATTCGTTTCATTTTGTTATCCTTTTCTTAAATTTAAGTAGTGTTTTATCTTTTGTATCGTAAAGAGAGAAAGTCTGTTTCTCAACAAGCTTTAACTTCTCTAACTTCTGAAATGTTTTTATCTTGTGAAAATATTGAATGATAGAGTCTTGATACTTTATATACTTACCATCTTCTTCTTTTTGAAACAGTGTAAACTGCGTATCTAACTTATCGTTAGCAAAGATAGCATCTACAGTTAAAAACTCATCTTCTCTATCTTTGCTCATCGTTCCCTCAGCTACATCTGAAAAACCGTAGAGTGTATTTATGTCGGCGATAAGGATACCATCATCATTGAGTTTGTCAGCCATGGCGTTTAAAAATGCGACTAGAGTCGGCTCATCCATAAAGTTCAGCACATCAAAAATACTCACAATCGCATCATATTTTCCAGTGACTTCACAAGCATCAATGCACTCAGCATCAAGCCCTTTTGCTTGACACTCATCAACCATAATGGCACTTAAATCGACACCTTTACAGAGAACGCCATCACTTATCATACGCTCCATAAAACCACCACGACCACAACCAACATCTAAAAGAGTTTTGACTTTGTACTCATCTAGTTCTGAACGGTAGAGATCATAGAGAGCCTCTGTCGCCTCCTCTATTCCTAAAAGATGTTCTGCTTTTGCATAGAGATCTAAGTTTGTCATAGTTTAAGCTTTCTGCTCTGTTTGAATAACGGCATTTATCTTCTCATAAATATCTAAGACTTCATCTTTTTTGGCGATGTAGGAGTTCTTGTTTGCTATAAGATAGGTAGAACTTGTCATAATATCCTCTACCACTTCAAGACCATTCTGCTTCATCGTTGTACCAGTCTCCACAACATCCACAATCATATCAGCAAGACCGATAAGAGGAGCAAGTTCTACAGAACCGTTAAGTTTGATAATCTCCACACTTACAGCACGCTCTTCAAAGTAGCGTTTAGTGATGTTTACCATCTTTGACGCAACCTTTAACTCTAGCTTAGTAAGGTCAAGCTTCTCCCCTACTCTCATCCCTATAGAGACTTTACAAACGCCACGATGCAGATCAAGTAGACGAACGACATCAAGCCCCTGCTCTTCTAAAGTATCCACACCAACAACACCAATATCTGCTGCTTGATGGTAAACATATGTCGCAACATCTTGGTTACGAACAAGTAAAAAACGAAAATTAGGAGTCTCTAAGATGAGTTTTCTATCATCAAACTTAAATCCATCGCCAAAGATAGTCTCAAAAATTTCAAGTGTCTCTTTCGCGATACGACCTTTTGGAAGTGCAACTGTTAGCATATTAGCCCTTTTGTATTCTAAATAATTTTCGCATTTTATCTAAATTTAACTCAAAGTTTCATTAGAGGCTCTACTTTTTTTCTATAGCCTTTAGCACTACGCTTACATTTTCATCTTTTGAAAAACACTCTCTTAATGTACAAGCTAAATAATCATCGAAATTTTTTGCTTCTCTTAGTACAAAAGGGTATTTTATACTCTCTATTTCTGCACGATTTTTCACTAGGTTTTTCTTATCACTTTTAAGAAGTACCATCTGATTTTTTTGCATTAAGTAGGCAGTTGCAAGTGCTGGAGCAGTAGATAGCTTCTCTTGAAGCTCTGGCTCTAGTGATTTTAAGATTTTATTTGCCAATGTTTCATAACGAAAAGACTCTTTGAGTGTCTCTAGTTTTACTATATTTTGCAACATTTTTGCTAGTGGAGAGATATAGTATTTGTCTATAAGTCCTGCTTTTATATCGAGCCTACTTTGACTAAGATACCAAATGCCATCTCTGTAAAAAAGAGTCTTTGCCCTTTGCAGAAGATACTCTGCAAAGGCGAGTTTTTGTGTATCATAATCCACTTCGTACCCCTCTAAAAGTGAACCGATTAAAAAACTATAATCCTCTAAAAGCGCTTTTTGTTTTGGTACTACTCCAAGTAGTGTTTGATGATAAAGTGTATGATTATTGTACATTAAATTTTCTAATGCAAGGAGTGTTTTTTCTGCTTCTTTTGCGTATTTTACATCTATAACAGAGGCACTAAAAAGAGCCTCTACCATCATACTATTCCATGCACTATTTATCTTCTTATCTATAAAAGGATAGGCTCTTTTTTCTCGCATCTTTTGTAATGTTTTTCGTATCTTCTTAAAATCTTTTGGTCGCTTATCTTCGTAAATATTGATATGCATCTTCCCATCAAAGTTATCTACAAACTCTAAAGATGTCTGAGCAACTTCCTCTTTTGAGTAGAGAAAGTAAGCGCCCTCTCCTCCACTATCTGCATCGCTAGCACTATAGTAGAGATTATCTTTTTTATAGTGTTTTTCTAACATCGCTATAGTCTCCACGACTACATCTTTATAAAGCTCTTTTTTTGTGAGAAGATAGGCTCTTGTATAGAGTGGAATCAACTCTGCTTGTGTGTAGAGCATCTTCTCAAAATGTGGCGTTTCCCAAGCTGCATCACTACAGTAGCGAAAAAAACCACCCTCCACTTGATCATAAAGACCTCGCAAAGCCATAGTGTCAAGAGTTTCATAGAAATCATCTTGTAACTCTTGATCACTCTTAAGAAGAGAAATATCAAGCATTAGGGTGAGTTTTGAGACTTGTGGAAACTTTCTACCTCTTCCAAAACCCTTATAAATATCTTCATACTCCTCCAAAAGTGAACCTTTCAATGCTGCTAAAGTTACCTTCCCTCTCTTCTGCTTTTTATAAACAGTTGGTGCATTTATAAGAGTCTCTGCTCTTTGAAGAGCTTTTTTGTACTTTTGAGTGCCTGATTGATAAAGCCTACCCAAGCGTGGGATTAGTGTATCTAAACCCTCTGAATAAGATCTTTTTGCAGATGGAATGTATGTAGCACTATAAAAAACTTTTTTATCTGGACTCATAAAGATACTAAGTGGCCAACCCCCTGTGTGATGGTGCATTTTTAAGAAAATGTTTTGATAGTAAGCATCGAGGTCTGGCATCTCCTCTCTATCTACTTTAATAGAGACAAAATATCTGTTGAAGAGTTTGGCAATTTTTTTATTAGCAAAGGACTCTTTTTCCATCACATGACACCAGTGACAAGTCGAGTAGCCTATACTTAAAAATATCGCTTTATGCTCTTTTTTTGCTTTTGCAAATGCCTTTTCACCCCAAGGCATCCAATCTACTGGATTTGTTTTATGCTCTTGCAGATAGGGAGAAGTTTCGTACTGGAGGTCATTAAACTTCTCTTGTGCATAGAGAGAGATAAGAAGAAATGATAAGAGGAAAAGTAGTTTCATAACTGTTTTACAACCTTTTGCATACCCTCAAAGATAACTCTTTTTTTGATAGTCAGATTTTTTCTAAAAAGCTTTGAAAACTCCTCAGCATCGCCACCCGTTAGAGTGATAGGAAGAGCATAAGAGGAGACTTCACTCGCTAAAAGTTTCAAATACCCATAGCTAATGGCGTCTTGAGAATTTTTTGCTAACTTTTTTTGATTGAACTCAAAATGAAAGGGGTACTCTAAAGCAGGAGAGATACCACTATAACAGCTCTGCATAGCAATTTTTCCAGGGTAGATAAAACCACCCTCATAAACGCCATCGCGCACAACATCGACAGTGACAGCACTCCCTACATCAACTATCACACCATTTTGTGTGGTTTGCAGTGCAAAAATTCTATCTATCCCCATCGTGTCATAATAGCCATCTCTCTCTATAAAAGGCTCTAAGTCTATCCAGTTTCCCAGATTTTTAAGCTCTTTTGAGAGAGCTTTATTGACAGAGATATAGTAAACTTTTTCTTGAAAAGTTTTCGGGTTAAATGCTAAAACAGACTCTTTAAACTCGCCCTTCTCATCATCTAAAAAGTGAAGTGAGGTGTTGCCAATATCACACAAAATCATCTCTCTATCTTCCATCCAGCATCTTTAAACGCAGCCTTAGCTTTAGAGCAGAGTGGAGCATCTATGAAGATAATCTTATGCTTAAAATTATGATCACAAAAAAGTGTAAGCTTCCCATAAATCTCTTGCATTTTATGCACATCTTTCATCAAAATACGACTCTTCTGAGAGATAGCAAATATTGCCCAGAAGTAACCCTTTATATCTGTAGCTTTATAGATCTTTATCCTGTTTCTAACACCTAACTCTTTAGGAGAAATCTCTAACATTTTTTTATATATTTTGCCCTTACGACGAAGAGAATCTACTACCATTTGCGTATCTATAATTTTACCTTTTGAACTCATAATAGCATTATTATAGCTTAAAGTAATAAATTTTACAATATTGATAAATATATGTTATAATAAAAAATTAATTAACTTAAGGAGATATAATGAAACAGATATTCGTACTGTTTTTTTTAACACTATACCTTCATGCATCTAATGCATTGAATTTAGAAGAAGCATTGAGTTTACTCACAAAAAACAATCTTGAGCTTAAAGCAGCATCCTTAGATATCTCAATCGCCCAAGAGAAGAGTAATGAAGTAAATGCTAAAAACTGGGGTAAACTCGACTTTATTCAAGATGTTTCCCGCTCTAATGATGCTGGAAATGTATTTGGTTTTAAGCTCACTTCACGTGAAGCTAATTTTGGAGACTTTGGTGCTGAAGAGTTTATGAACAACTATACTGCAGGTAAAAATCCATATTCTACCCCACCTAATAACTTAAACTACCCCGATGATAGAAACTTTTTTCAAAGTAAACTGCGTTATGAAGTGCCACTCTTTACAGGTTTTGCTCTAAGTTCTTATAGTGATATAATGAATAAAATGGTAAGAATAAAATCACTTAACAAAAAAGCACTTCTTAGTGAAAAACGTTACGAATTAAAAAAATCATACTATGATATGGCACTTCTTGAAAGTTCACTCAAACATCTTAATATTATTCTACACAATATTGAAAGACTCGAGAATACGACAAAAAGTATGATAGATGTTGGTTATGCTAAGCATACTGACCTTCTTGAGGTAGAAGCAAAAAAAGGAAATGTTGAACGTCTTCTTTTTCAAATGAGTGCAAACGAGAAATTACTTTATCACTACATCAGTTTTCTACTCAATACACCAGTAACAAAAATCAGAGTACCAAGTAGTGATATGATAATGCTCAATATGAGTGATAAAGATATACTTTCTCGCAATATTGATATACAAAAAGCATCTACTGGACTTCAAATAAGAAGCAGTATGTTGGAGAGCAAGAAATCTCTCTATTACCCAACAGTTGGGGCTTTTGCGGAAGTAGCCACTGCTGATGATACTTTTTTAGGTGATGCAAATGACCACAAAGCCTACACAGTTGGCGCTCGTCTTACATGGAATATCTTTAGTGGTGGAGAAGATAGTGCGAAGATAGAAGAGGCATCTTTAGAGAAGCTCAAAATGCAAACACAACTACAACTTGCAAAGCAAGGGATAGCTCTTAAACTTGCAAAAATTCGTACAGAGATTGAGAGTAGTAATGATGAAATAGCATCTCTTATAAAAGAGTTAGCACTTGCAGATGCTATCTACAAAAACTATGAGGGAAGATATAGAGAAAAACTCTCTTCAATGAGTGATGTTATCATAAAACAGTCACAACAGATAGAGAAAATCTTGCTACTACAACAAGCAAAAAACAAACGCAACAAAGAGATAATCTCTTTAGAAAAACTAGCAAATCAAGGAGAATAACAGATGAAAAAAATAGTTTTACTACTTACACTTAGTCTTACACTTATGGCTGAAACACTTACACTCTCAGGGAGTGTTATCTCAGATAATCAAAAAATGATTACAAGTCGTTTTATGGGGTTCGTCACAAATGTTTACGCATCCGAAGGAGAGAAGGTAAAAAAAGGAGAGGTCCTTTACACTATTGACTCAAGAGAGATAGACTCTGCGAAACGCCAAAGTGAACTTAGTCTTCAAATGTATCAAAATCAATACACAAATGTAGACCTAAATCTTGAAAGATATAAAAGGCTTTTCAAAAAAGATATGGTCTCAAAGTATGAAGTAGAAAATCTACAACTTGCAGCAAAAAATCTTCAAGATATGATGAGTATTGCCAAAGCAAGAGTTCAAGAGGTTGAGAACCAATACAAATACTTACGTATTAAAGCACCGAATAATGCTGTAGTTGTAGCAAAGAATATTAAAGTCGGTGAGATGGCTATGCCTGGAATGCCTGCCTTTATCCTCTCTGATTTAACTGATCTGAAAATTAGTGCAGAAATTGCTGAGGGCAATCTCTCTCATATTAAGTATGGAAAAAAAGTGATTGTTAAAATCCCATCTCTTGGCATAAAAGCAATAGGAACAATAAGCGCTATTATTCCGAACTCTAACCCAATGACACATACATTTAAGATAAAAATTTCATTTAAAACAAATAATAAATCTGTTTATCCTGGAATGTATGCAACAGTAGCTATTGATTAAGGAGTAGCATAATGGATGTTAAAAAGTATCAACCCACGGATATAGCAGGGAAATTAGCAAAAGCTTTTCTTAAAAACCCACTCACTATTGTTTTGGGAATCTCTCTTTTAGCCATAGGATACCTCGCTCTTGAAGTGATGCCACGAGAAGAGAACCCTCAAATGGTCGTGAGTGGATCAACAATTATAGTTGCTCTTCCTGGTGCAAGTGCAAAAGAAGTAGAGAAGATTATCGTAAGACCTTTAGAACGTAAGCTTAAAGAGGTTAAAGGAGTTGAGCATATATATGGTATGGCGTTTGATAATGTCGGTGTTGTAAATGCTGCATTTTTTATTGGTCAAAAAAAAGAGGAGTCAAACCTTAAAATATATGACAAAATTATGCAAAATGCTAATATGTTTCCAAAAGGTGCTATGAAGCCTATCATTAAACCACTTGATATTGATATTGATATTCCTATTGTAACTATTGCATTTTATGCAAATAATAAAAAGATATTAAAAACAGAACTTTATGATAAAGTCAAAGAGATTCAGTATCATATAAACGGACTCTCTAATGTAGCAGTAACAGCACTCAAAGGTGGGCATAAACACCAGTTTAATATTTCAGTAGATATAAACAAACTCTCTGGATACAACCTTTCTATGGGTCAAATTAAAAAAGCAGTGGAATCTCTTGCCTATAGTGTCCCAGCTACCAAAGACAAAACTCTTGACAATAAAATTGTTATGCTTGGTGTTAAAAATGCCATTGAAAATGCTCAAGATATTGGTAATATTATCGTTGCAGAATATATGGGTTCACCTATTTATCTGCGACAAGTAGCTAAAGTAGAGGAGTCTTATGATATTCAAAACTTCAAGTCAACATTGATAGCTGTCAAACAAAAGGATAATAGTTTTTCAAAATTTCATGGACAAGTTACTCTTACAGTCTCAAAACTTCAAGGAACAAATGCAGTAATTATTGCAGATGAAGTGAAAAAAGAACTTGAAAAATACAAAGAAAATCTCCATAAAAAAGGCATCAGCTATGTCATTACTCGCAATGATGGTGTCAAAGCAGATGAAGCTGTGAATGAACTCGTGAAACATCTTCTTATCTCTATTGTTATTATTGCGATATTACTTGTTTTTGTACTAGGATGGAGAGAGTCTCTTATCGTTACCTTTACTGTACCTACCATTTTAGCAATTACCCTTTTTTTTGCATATTTGAGTGGGCAAACGATTAACCGAATAACACTTTTTGCTTTTTTACTCTCGCTTGGACTTTTAGTAGATGCTGCAATTATTGTTATTGAAAATATTCACAGGCACTACCATTCACCAGAATCTGCTCACGAGAGCGATGAAGAGATAATGATTAAAGCGACTGATGAGATTGGTGCGCCTACAAATATTGCAACTCTTGCCATCATTATGACAATGGTACCAATGGCATTTGTTGGTGGTATGATGGGACAGTTTATGAAACCAATTCCAGCTAATGTTCCAGTTGCCCTTATTGCTTCACTCTTTGTTGCTTATATATTTACACCATATTTATCACTTAGATTACTTAAACGCCCAGACCATTCAAAAGGAGAAAAGTAATGTTTAAAAAATTTGAACACCTTGTTCTGCAAGGCATACAGAGTAAAAAACAGAGAACTTTTTTACTTATCACTACTCTAATAGCATTTATTCTCTCTATTCTTATGATAGCACCTACAGAGATTGTAAAGGCAAAAATGCTCCCTGGTAAGAACAACAATACATACAATATCTATGTTTCACTTCCAGAAGGAAGCTCTATAGAACAGACTCAAGAGGTTACAACATGTGTAAGTTCTTTTATCGTGAGAGAGCCTGAAGCTTTAGACACTGAAGTCTTTTTAGGAATGGGTTCACCACTTGATTTCGCAGGACTTATTAAAGGTAGCCAGTTTAAAAATGCTGAAAATCTTGCAGAAATTGTTGTAAATATTACAAAAAAGCATAAGAGAGAAGAGCCATCATATCTTATGGTACAGAGATTACGTCCTCAAATCCAGTCAAGCTGTGAAAAGCTTTATCCGAATACACATATCTCATTTGTAGAGCCGCCAGCAGGTCCACCAACACTATCAGCTATAGTTATGGAAGTTTATGGAGAAAATAGTGATGGCATACGCAAAGTTGCTAAAAGAATTGAGAATATTTTTCATAAAACCCAAGGACTTGTAGATATATCTACTATGGAAGATAGTCTCTATACAGGCTACGAGATAGAAGTTGATAGTACAAAAATTGCAAAATCTGGACTTAGTGTAAAACAACTCAATAGTATTCTTTATCTAGCCTTTGAAGGAATGCAGATAGCTGTAAAGAACTCTGATAAATTTAATGATCAGATTCCTATCTATCTTTCACTCTCTAAAAAATCTAAGCGTTTCTCTAAAAAAGATCTTTCAGCTATTCAAGCAAAGCTCGCATCATTAAAGTTAATGAATAAACGCGGGATGATGGTACCACTTACGGAAGTAGTGAAAATAGTAGCAAAAAAATCAAATCCAAAGATAATGACAAAAGATTTACACCAAATGACAAATGTGCTTGCTGAAACAGATATGGTCTCTCAAGTCTATCCTCTACTCGATGCTAGAGCGATGATTATGAAAGAGTTCGCTAATGAATATATTGTAAAGAAAACAGGACTTTTTGATTTAAGTATTGTGGACAAAAAAACAGGTGAGAAATATAATCTTAAATGGGATGGAGAGATGAGAGTCACTATAGATACATTCATTGATTTAGGTGGTGCATTTATCGCTGCACTAATACTTATATTTCTACTTATGGTTATCTATTATAAAAGTTATACTCTTAGTGGTATTATTTTACTTGGTTCATTTTTATCTATTATAGGAGTTATTGTTGGTCACTTTATCATGAATATCTTCACTGTAGATACTTTCTTTTTAACTGCAACTTCTCTTATAGGTTTTATCGCACTTATTGGAATTAGTTCAAGAAACTCACTTTTACTTATAGATTTCACAAAATCACTTATGCTAGATAAAGGAATGCATCAAGCTGAAGCCATCGCTTTTTCGACTGTAACTCGGGCTAAACCTATCTTTCTAACCGCAGTAGCTATTATTTTAGCTTCTACACTCCTTGCTGGTGATGCTGTATTTGGTGGACTCGGAGTTGCACTTATCTTTGGAACTATAGCGGCTGTTATATCCTCCCTTGTTGTTGTTCCAATTCTTTTAAATATGTCTAATCTTGAAGTACATTTTGGATTTAAAGAAAAAGAAGTAGTCTCAGTTAACGATCCACTCTAACACTATAGGCTATGCCATATTCTTTTGGCATAGTACACTTCCCTACATTTAGAATTTTAATAACATTTAGATTAAGATTATAGAAAAATTACTTCCATATTTTATGGAAGTAATTAAGTTAAAGAAAGAGGAGTTTAAACGCGGGCATAGTTTACAGAGAGACAAGCTTCAAGTACTGACAATTCTGTAAGAGATTTTTCACTAACTGTATTATCCACTAAGATAACTGCTAATGCTTCATTTTTATCATTTCTTGCTAATGAGAAGTCAGCAATATTTACTTTGTTATTTGCAAGTACAGAACCAATACTTCCAATAACCCCTGGAACATCAGAGTTCTTAAACATAATCATATCACCACGAAGAGCAACATCAATATCAAAACCATCAATATTTACTAAACGCTGTACATTGTCATCAAAAATAGTTGCACTAATGACCGTAGTACCCTCACTTGTAGTAAGTTTGATAGTAATAAGATTTTTATATACTGAAGAGTCTGCACTTGCCTCAGTCTCTATAGTAATACCCTTCTCTTTTGCTATAAACTCTGCATTTACATAGTTGATAGTATCCCCAGAGTTTTGACTCATAGCACCAACAGCAACAAAAGTTGAAAGAGACTCTACATACTCTGCAATTTCACCATGACCTGTTACTTTGATACTTATAATTTGAGATTTACTCATTTGAGACTCTAAGAAACCTATCTTCTGCCCCATCTCTAAAAATGGCTTTACAAATTTAGGAATAGTTGACTCATCTATAGGTAGATTCATAGCATGAGGATATGCAATACCTTTAGCAGCTTCTATAGCATTGTTTGCAGCTTGAGTACCGATGTTATACTGAGATTCAAATGTATTTGCTCCTAAGTGTGGAGATACCGTTACATTCTCTAAATCAAGAAGAGGATGATTGATAGCTGGTTCTTTGTTAAATACATCTATACCAGCAAAACGGATTTTACCATTTTGGAGATATTTAAGAAGGGCATCTTCATCGTAAAGACCACCACGAGCACAGTTAATAACGACAACACCATCTTTCATCTTAGCAAACTCAGCATCATTAATAATACCAATAGTCTCTTTGTTCTTAGGTGTGTGAATAGTAATAATGTCACAATCTAAAATATCTTGAAAAATTTTCGTATACGTCATATCAAGATCAGTAACCTTAGATGGGTTGATGTACGGGTCAAATGCAACAATATCCATCTCAAAAGCTTGTGCTCGTTTAGCAACACGACTACCAATATTACCAAAACCGATAACACCAAGTTTTTTGCCCTTTAGCTCATAACCATACCACTTCTCACGTTTCCAAACACGTTGGTTTTTCAAATGGTCATGAGAATATGGAAACATTCTCATGCATGAAAGCATATGAGTCATAGTAAGCTCAACAGCTGCGATAGTATTTGCAGTTGGTACATTCATAACAATGATACCCTGCTTAGAACATCCAGGGATGTCAACATTATCAACACCAACACCAGCACGAACAACAGCTTTTAGGTTTGTTGCGTTTGCTAAGAAAAGATCATCAACATCAGTAGAACTTCTTGTTATTGCTACATCAGCAGTTGGTAAAATCTCTTTTTTAAGTTTATCTTTAGGCTCATCTGCGGCCATGATAAAGTTAATATTTTCATCATCTTGGAGCATTTTTAGTCCAGCTTCGTGAATGTGGTCACATACTACTACTGTATATTTATTCATTTAGGTATTCCTCTTTATATGGCTTTATCTCTGCCACTATTTTATAATTTTTTAGTACTTTAACTAGCTCTTGTAATTTATCAACATTATGTGAATAAATAAATAAATCTATACTCGTTTTGTTTTTTTTAAGAAAATATTTAAGTTTATGGTTTTTCAGTTCCTCTTTCAAACAGAAGAGTTGATAGGGATCTAAAAGCTTTACACTTAATTTATAAGTTATAGTTTTAGTTATTTTTTCTTTTAATGCTACTTCTATATATACTTCATTTACTGGATAGAAGTATCCCCGACGAGAAGACTCACTAAAATGATTTAACCAAAGTTTTTCTGGTTTTTTTGAAGCTATCTCTTTTTTGAGTTTTAATGGTTCACTTGCAATATATGCCTCATTTTTATTAATGGATACAAGAAAAAAGATAATAAAAATAGCTACTCCCACTGCAATGAGAGGAGTAAACCATTTTAAAATCTTTTGCATTCACAAATTCTTAGTTGAATTTATCTTTGATTAAATCACCTAAAGAGTGTGATTCATTGTCATTAATCTCTTCAAGCATAGCTTGATTCTTAATGTAGTCTAATTTTTTAACAGATAGACGGATACGATCACGTTTTGTATCAATATTAGCGATTGCAGCTTCTATCTCTTGACCAGCTTCTAACTCTTCTTTTACAAGTGGAGTTAAATCTTCATCACGAATAAGTGCATCAACACCATCTTCTAAAGAGACAAATACACCGAAATCTTTAATATCACGAATGGTACCAGTTACAACAGAATTAACCTTGTGGTCCACAGCAAATTTATCAATAGGAGACTCTAAAAGAGTTTTTCTATTTAAAGATATTTTTTGATCTTCAGCATTAATCTTAGCAATTTTAACTTCTACCTCTTCACCAGACTTAAGAGTCTCTTTTGCTTTAGTATTCTTATCCCAAGAGATGTCTTGGTTATGAAGAAGACCTTCAACACCAGCGATACGAACAAACGCACCAAAGTCAGTAAGTGAAGTGATAGTACCAGTTACTATGTCACCCTCATTAAAGTTCTTTAAGAACTCATCAAATGGTTTTGGTAAAAGACGCTTAAGTGAAACACGAAGCTTATGAGTGTTAGAGTTAATTTCGATAACTTCAACATCAATCTCTTCGCCAACAGTTAAGTAATCATTAGGGTTTTTAACATTTTTGTTCCAAGAAATCTCAGAAATATGTAAGAAACCTTCAATATCGTTACCTAGGTCAACAAATACACCGTAGTTTTCAATGTTTGAAACAGTTACAGTGATAGTATCACCTTCATCTAGCTCAGACTCAACTTCAGCCCATGGATCTGGAAGAACTGCTTTGATTGAAAGAGATAAGTGACGTTTGTCTTTATCGTAAGATATAGCTTTAACAGTTACTTCATCACCTTCATTATAAAGTTTTGATGGGTTAACTGGCCCTTTATATGAGATCTCATTGTAATGAACTAAGCCATCAACACCACCAACATCTACGAACATACCGTATGAAGTGATTTTTTTGATGACACCAGCAACTATAACATCTTCTGCCATAAGCTGATCGATGATCTCTTTCTTTTTCTTGCGCTCTTCATTGAAAAGTTTTCTACGAGAAACGATGATTGAGTTCTCAGCCGCATCTACTTTAACAACCTGAGCTTTAATCTTACGACCAACAACTTCATCTGTCTCTTTGAAAGCGGCTAAAGAACGCGGCATAAAGAAAGAGACAGCATCTGCTTCAACTACATAACCACCACGATTTTTCTTAGTAATAATACCTTCAATCACAGTATCTTCAAAGTCATCTTTGTGTGCATCGATAAACTCAATAGTCTTCTCTTGCTCTAAAACTTTTTTATAAGAAATCTTTGGACGTTCATTATAGTAACCCATTTGCATTACTTTAATCTTATCACCTGTGGTGAACTTAAGCTCACCGTTTTCATCACGGATTTCGTCAAGGTTTAAAATACCCTCTAACTTATCACCAACACCTATTAATGCTCTGTCTTCATCCATTTGGATTTCAACTATTTCACCCTCGACAATACGAGTGCTCTCTTGTTTCTTTTCGCTCTCTGCAAACATCGCTGCAAAGTTTTCTTCATCTAATAATTCGTTATCGAACGCCATTATCTATCCTCTGTTACATAAAAATTGTCGTGATTATATCCAAAGTTTGATTAGATTGCTATTAATTGAGTTATATTTTAGAAAGAAACACTTTTTTCTATTGCATTAACGACATTTTGAATAATCCAGTCAGGTGTTGAAGCCCCTGCACTAATTCCACAAAATGATTTATCAACAAACCAAGAAGCTTCAAGTTCTGTCTCATCTTCAATATGATGACTATCAGAACAGTTGACTTGAGCTATACTAAAAAGCTCTTTTGTATTAGAAGAGTTTTTCCCACCTATAACTATCATAACATCTGCTTTTTTAGAAACTTTTTTAACTGCTTCTTGATTTTCAAAGGTTGCATTACATATAGTATTAAAAACACGAACTTCTTTGTGTCTTGGAATGAGGTATGTTGCTATAGCTATATAATCTTCTACCTTACGAGTAGTTTGTGCGACTAAAGCTATTCGTTCTTTGAGTTTAAGCTCTTTAAAATCTTCAACTGAAGTGACTACAGTAGCTCCATTTGTTGCATAAGATTTTACACCTTTTATCTCAGGATGTTTTTCATCTCCAAAAATTACCACATCATAACCAGCTTCGCTCATCTCTTGACATATCTCTTGAGGTTTTGTGACAAAAGGACATGTCGCATCTACAACTTCAACACCTGCTTCATGAAGTGCTGCTAGTTCATCTTTGACTATACCATGAGTACGGACTATCGCTTTTTCACCTGAATTAAAAGTAGTGAAGTCATTCACTAAACCAACTTTGAAATCTTTATCAAGTCGTGCTATCTCTTTAGAGTTATGAATAAGTGGACCATAAGTAGCTGCATTTTGATTCTCTTCAGCTATCTTAATCGCACGTTTCACACCAAAACAAAAACCGTAATTTTCAGCAAGTTCTATTTTCATGAAAGTTCTACCTTTGTTATCTTTTGAAGTAGTTCAAAGAAGTT
>JALUKS010000085.1 GCA_027056465.1 Sulfurimonas sp. | reverse complement strand
CTAAAGAAGTTTTTGAGAGTATAAAGATAGAGAATGAAACTCTGTGTGGTGAGGGATGTTCTCATTTTGCGACTATTGTCAATCGACTAGAAGAGAAAAAGTATGCAAAATTAGAGAAAATGCTAAAAGATTATGAGTTTACAACATATCTCTTAAATGAGATAGAGGAGTTGAGTCTTTTAAGTATTCAAGATGTTATAGAGTCACTTGGCACGAAGATACATTTTCTCTCAAAAGAGGATCATACAAGAACTCTGCGTGCTATAAAAATTGCAGCACTTACACTTGATAACTTTCTTGAACAGATTGAAGAGGATGATCTTGTCATTGTTCCTGCTGATAGGTCAGATATTATTTTGGGTTTACTTGGAGCTCTGTACTCTAAATCTTATCCTAATATCTCTTGCATAGTATTCCCTTTCAATATGAAAGCACATCCAAATATTGAAAAACTTATAAGTGGACTCGATACTTTTAATATACCAATCTTAAGTGTAGAAACTGACACTTATAATACTGCAGATGCACTAGGAAAAATCCACTCTAAAATTCGTGTAGATTCACACCGTAAAATAGCACTCGCCTTGGGACTTTTTAATGCAAATATTGATACTCAGTATGTAGAAAAAAAGATAGCAAACGCGAAGAGTACAGTGATGACCCCTATCATGTTTGAGTACAAGCTTTTCGATACAGCAAGTGCAAATAAAAAGAAAATTGTCCTTCCTGAGAGTAGTGATGAGAGAATTTTACGTGCAGCAGAAATTGTCTTGCATCGTGGGGTGGCAGATATTATACTTCTCGGAGATAAGGCAGAGCTAAAAGAAAATTATCTGCGTTTAGGGGTTGACCTCTCAAACGCTACTATAATAGATCATCAAAAGTCGCCATTGAGAGAAGAATTTGTGACTCATTTTTATGAGATGCGTAAGAGGAAAGGCTTAAGTATGGAGGGAGCAGAAGATGCTATGGCACATGAGAACTACTTTGCTACAATGATGGTAGAGTTAGGCTATGCTGATGGAATGGTGAGTGGGGCTATTCATGCTACAGGCGACACCATCCGTCCTGCTTTGCAAATCATTAAAACGACTAAGGATGTTTCTGTAGTCTCTAGTGTCTTCTTTATGTGTATGCCCACTCAAGTATTAGTCTATGGTGATTGTGCAGTAAATCAAGACCCAAATGCAGAAACTTTAGCAGATATAGCCATAGCTTCAGCAAGAACAGCCTCTGCGTTTGGGATAGATCCAAAGGTTGCGATGCTCTCTTACTCTACTGGTGAGAGTGGCAGTGGTGCAGATGTGGAGAAGGTGAGAGAGGCTACAAAAATAGTAAAAGTCAAAGATACGGAGCTTCTTATAGAGGGACCTATTCAGTATGATGCAGCAGTAAATATGGCTGTTGCCAAGAAAAAACTTCCAGGCTCAAAGGTCGCAGGGGATGCAAGTGTCTTCATCTTTCCTGACTTAAACACAGGAAATAATACTTACAAAGCAGTTCAGCGTTCAAGTGGAGCGATAGCCATAGGACCGATTTTACAGGGGCTTAATAAACCAGTAAATGATTTAAGTAGAGGTTGTCTCATAGCAGACATAGTAAATACCATAGCTATCACAGCTATACAAGCAGGACAAAAGTCATGAGAATAGCCGTAATAAACGCAGGAAGTTCTTCTTTAAAGTTCAAGCTCTTTGACATGCAGACAAAAAAAGTACTTCAAGAGGAACTGATAGAACATATTGGAGAGAAGGGGGCTAAGTTTAGCTCTCACCATGATGCTTTAGAGAGTATAGATGTAGATTTTTCTTCTATAGATGCTATTGGGCATAGAGTTGTGCATGGGGGAGAGATATTTAAAGAGTCAGTTATCGTAGATACAGAAATTTTATCTCTCATAGAGACTCTTAACCCTCTAGCACCTCTGCATAATCCAGCAAATATTGAAGGGATAAAAGTCGCACAGAGTAAGGCTCCTAAAATAGCTCAAGTGGCAGTATTTGATACAACCTTTCATGCGACTATGCCAAAAGAAGCTTATATGTATGCCTTGCCACATGAGCTATATGAAGAGCATAAAATTCGCCGTTACGGTTTTCATGGAACTTCTCACTCCTATGTAAGTAAAGAGGCTGCAAAAGAACTTGGACAAAGCATAGAGTCTACAAACCTTATCACACTGCATCTTGGTAATGGGGCGAGTGTTTGTGCCATTGAAAATGGAAAGAGTATAGATACCTCTATGGGCTTTACTCCTCTTGAGGGCTTGGTGATGGGAAGTCGTTGTGGTGATATCGATCCTGCTATAGTGCTTTATATGCAGAGAGAGATGGGGCTAAGTGTCGCTGAAGTCGATAAAGTTCTTAATAAAAAGTCTGGTCTCTTAGGTATTTGTGGTGCAAATGATGTTCGCAGTGTTTTAAAACGCGAAGATGAGAGTGCTGATCTTGCTATAAAGATGCTTGTGCGAAGAGTGCAGAAGTATATAGGTGCTTATATGGCACTGCTTGGAAGAGTTGATGCTCTTGTTTTTACTGGTGGTATCGGTGAAAACTCAGAGTATATAAGAGAAGCAGTTTTACAAAGTCCACTCTTTAGAGATAGTAAAGTTTTAGTCATTAAAACAGATGAAGAGTTAGAAATAGCAGGTGAGTGTGTAAGAGTACTACAAAGTAGAAAGGATTAAATATAAATTATAATTAGATTTTTTTGAGTGATTGTTTTAGAGAGAGGGTAAAGCTCCAAAGAGGAGCTTTAGTTTTGGTACTAAGCTGGAGTTACGTTCTCAGCTACAGTGAAATAGCCAATATCCCTACCTAAGGGGCTTATCCTCTATAAATCCCTATTCTATGGGGTTTGAAGATACCCAGATAAACTTATTAAACTTAAAATAAAATAATATTTTGTCGTCCTGTCTTGTATTTTGTCGTCTTTTTTGATACCATTGTCGTACTGTTGTCGTTCTGTTTTGACAATGAATTAATAAGTGCATTTTAGCACAATAAAAGGCTTAAAATGAGTGAGTATGTATCACTAGGTGGGAAATATGCAGGAGTTGTTATCAAGAAGTTAAAAGGATCTGAGACTGCCTTTTTTGTAACATATAGAGATAGTGAATCAAAAAGAAAGAGAAAGAAAGTTGGTATGTCGCCAGACATGACAAAAGTAAAAGCACTTCAAAAACTAAATGAAATTAAAGAAGAGATTAGAGCTAAAAAAGAATTAGCAGCAAATCCAAATTCTCCTATTCCAAAAGTTTTAAGAAAAAAAGTTGACAAAACAGTTTATACATTAAACGATTTAGCAGAGTTTTACTTTTATGAAAACAAAACTAAAAGCTCTCATGCTATGCAAACTAAATTTAACTATCATTTTGGAAATGAACCTTTATCCAATAAAAACATAAATCTAATTTCAGAGAATGATATTGAAGATTTTATTGAAAGAAAAAGCAAACAAAGAGCAGACAATAGAAGATCAAAACCCACTCCAAAAGAAGATAGAAAACGAAAGAACAGAAAATCAAGAGCATTAAACTTAACACTTGAAGAAAGAGAGTTAGCAGAGTATGAATATATAAATCAGTTAATATCTGAATTAGAATTGGAAAAAGATAATTGGAGAGTAAGCAATAAGATAAAATTTTTAAAAGAGAGAAGCAAAGTTTTATCTTATAGACTATTTCCTGAAAAAGCAAAATTACTTGATAAAGACAAAACATTAGAT
>JALUKS010000084.1:26913-29746 GCA_027056465.1 Sulfurimonas sp. | reverse complement strand
CACTTTCCTAGACTCTCTGTAGATGTTGGCGAAAAGGTCGGTATCAGTGGTGAAAATGGTGCTGGAAAAAGTAGCTTTATCGAGTACTTTAAAGAAAAAATAGCATTTGAACACTACTTCCTTTATATAGCACAAGAGATTACCGACAGAGAAGCAGAAGAGTTATTTCAAGAAGTGAGTGAACTAGATGCACAGATGAAAGGTGAGCTTTTCACACTTATTCAGAGGCTAGGTTCTGATGCTAAAGCACTGCTGAGTAGCACTACACCGAGTCCAGGGGAAACGCGAAAACTCCTCATAGCTCAAGGTCTGCTCAAACAGCCATCACTCATCATCTTGGATGAACCTACGAACCATATGGATTTAGAGTCTATCGAACTGCTTGAATCTGCATTAAAAGAGTACGGAGGTGCGCTTCTATTTATAACACACGATAAGACTTTTTTGGAAAATTTAAGTACAAAGCAGTGGCTATTTCATAAGAGTAAAGACTCTTTTAATAGTGTTGAAGAAGTTTTGTAAAACACAAAATATTTAGCTAAAATTACACAAATAAAGGAGTGCATCTCATGGAGACTACACCAAACAATTCAAAACTACTTTTTGCACTCAATAAACCAAAGGGTTATCTGGTTACTCGTTCTGATGACTTAGGTCGAAAAACTGTTTATGACCTTCTCCCTCAGTGGGCATACGATGATGGATGGATGCCTATAGGTCGTCTTGATTTAGACTCTAAAGGGCTTTTACTTTTCACTCAAGAGGGAAAAGTTGGGCATAAGCTCACGCAACCAGGTGGCTGTATCAAAATATATGAGATATGGGTGCGAGGGCATGTGAGTGAAGAGCATATCGCTCAGGCTATAAAAGGTGTCAAACATAAAGAGGATATACTCAAAGCTTTGGTAGTTGAGAAGATAGGTATGGGTGGTGCGAAAACTAAACTTAGAGTACAGATAAACGAGGGGAAAAACCGACATATTCGCAGACTCTTTGGAGTGCTTAAAGATAAAAAGTTTGGAACATCACTCAAAGTCTTAGAACTCAAGAGAGTTAGCATTAGTAACTTTTCTTTAAATATTGAGAGTGGGAAGTGGGCTTTTCTCTCGGAAAAAGAAGAAAAAGCACTTCTAGGAAGTTTACATTAATTAGTGGCGTTGCTTTCCTACAAAGAAGCCACCTGCCATACCAAGAGGTACAACCGTTGTATAAAAGAGAAATCTATCACTCAATTCACTAGCCAAACTAACGACTAAAGCAAAAGACATCACAACAGAAGTAACTACAAAAGAGCCACTCCCTGCAAATACTAAAGCGAAGAGGGGAAGAAAAATTCCTCCGACTATGAGTGTAGATAATCGCCCTACTCTCACATTTGCAAAGTTTTCGTTCAGTAATCTTTTTGTGCGTTGGAGTTGGTACTCGTTCTCTTTGATAGTGTCTAGGCTTCTTGTATCTTCGTAGGTAAAGAAGAGTTGTGCAACTGCTCCTAACATTCCCATCGCTATAAGAGGCACAACTGCATCACTAAGATGAAGAACAGAACTTAAAAATGCAAGAAGAAAAATCCCCACATAAGCCACACCAAAAAACTTAAAGTTTGTAGTAGTTCTATTCCATGATGGACGGGCTTTTATACGATAAATCATCGCCTGTGCATAGATACCATAAACGCCAATAGCCAAAGTAATACCCTCAACAGCTAAACGGATAGTGGCGTTTACTTCAAAGAAGTACATCGCTACAACTAGACCCATAAGCCCTGTAAAGGCACCAAGAGCAGCAGCTTCACGACTTAGCCATGAAGTCTTAATATTTTTCATCGCAGTCATCGCTAAAAATGGGCGACCCAAGTGAAATGCTGAAAGAGGAAGTCCTAAGGCTGATGGAAGCATAACTAAAAGTGCCATAATCCAGTTTGTCGAAGAGAATCCAAAGAGACTCATGACATCCCCTAAAAAGAGTGCTAAAAAACCACCAAGTGAGATTTGAGTAAGAACAGTCATGAAGACAAGAGGAAGCTCTTTATGGGCAGGTTTAAGTATATGCTCATCCATCTCTTTCATATTGTCAGGAAGATTTTCTGGAAGTGTATAGCGAGTTGTAGAGTTTGTGATACGAGCATCAGGGAGAAATGGCATATTTGCCTGCTCATCTATTTGGCTCTCAAGCCACTCTTCTACATTGACAGCTTCTATCTCTATAGCCCCTGCTGGACAAGCCTGTACACATGCAGGAGATTGACCAACATCAAGGCGCTCATGACACATATGACACTTTGTGACAATGTTGCGTTCTTCATGAAAAACTGGCACGCCATAAGGACAGTTCCAAGTACAGTACTGACACCCGATACAAGCATCATCATCATGCACAACAATTCCCGTTTCATCTATCTTGATATAGGAGTTTGTAGGACACCCTTTAAGGCACTCTGGGTCTATACAGTGGTTACAGCTCATGGAGTTAAGCATCTGAGTAAACGCAGGGAATTCTCCCCCCTCCATCTCTCCAACTCTACGCCATTTCACATCTGCTGGATTATTATTCTGCTCATTACAAGCCACTTCACAACAGCGACACCCCACACAAGCAACTGCATCAAAGTGAAATCTATACTGCTCACCCTCTTTAAGTTTTGGAATGTCGATGGAGTAGGAACCACACTGCATTCCTGTATCGGACTTATGGTCTATAAAACTCTCTAAAGGTGTCTGCATGTAATCTCTCTCCATATATAAGTGATGAAATTATACTCTCTAAAGATTAAATAATTTTGATTTTATGTTTAACTTTTAATCATTTATAAGAAAAGAGAGTCTGATATTTTTGA